>JANXVK010000335.1 GCA_025351675.1 Rhizobacter sp. | reverse complement strand
CTACCTCGGTGAGGCCCAATATCGATTCAACCGCCGCTTCAATCTGCGCTCCATCTTGGCCCGCCTGCTTCGCGCCGCTTGCCTTTCAACTCCAGCCCCAGCTCACTTCATTCGTGTGGCTGAGGTTGGTCGCTAATCAAGTCGCTTGTTGACTGATGAAGGCGCTGGGAATCGTCTGAACAATGCCTGTTCAAAACGCGCATGTCCGCTGACCACAAGGTTGTGCTGGATTGCGGGGGGAATTTCAGCGCTCGTCGGCAGCTTGGGCCGCGACGGCACAACGGTTTTCGGCCCACCGCAGTCGACTCGCCAATGAAGCCGCCGCAGTCACGCCCGCGCCCGCAGCAACTTGTCGCGCACCATCCACAGGTTGGAGAGCGCAATCAAGGTCGTGAGCTGCGCGGTGTTCTTCTTCAGTCCGCGGTAGCGGACCTTCACGAAGCTGAACTGGCGCTCGACCACCTGGAACGGATGCTCGACCTTGGCGCGGAAGCTGGCCTTGATGCGTTCGACTTCGTTGATCATGGCGCCCGGCGGTTCGCGCTTGTCCGGTGCAGCGCGCTTGCTTAAGCGGATGGCCACATGCCAGGTCACGTCCGGTAGCGCGTTGGCTCGCCTGTGCGCGCGCTGGTAGCCGGCATCCCCGAAGGCCGACCCAGAGTAATCGTCCGGCCATCCCATCTTGACGGCAGGCGCCTCGTCGCCCGCCGTTGATCTCGTCGACGAACCATGGGCGGCGGCCAGTAGCACCCGCCAGCGGCGGTCGTTGAAAATGGCATTCAGAGATCGCCGATCGAGCTGGCGTGACGACACCTGACAACCATGATTTGGAGACCACCGATGTTCAAGCGAGCAGCAGCTGCTGCCACCGTCTTTTTCGTTCTGACCACGACTGCTCATGCGCAGCTCTCTGACGCTGAGCAACGGGTCGTCGCCGCCATTAAAGGGCGCACGCCCGCAGCGTTGGAGCTACTGGAGCAATCGGTGCGCATCAACAGTGGCACGCTGAATCCCGAAGGCGTACGCGCAGTGGGCGACATTTACCAAGCCGAACTGGATGCCCTTGGTTTCAAGACGCGCTGGATCGATATGCCGCCGGCCATGAAGCGTGCCGGGCACTTGGTCGCGACGCGCGCGGGCGGTCCGGGCAAGCGCGTGTTGCTGCTCGGGCATCTGGACACCGTGTTCGAAAAAGGCAGCGCCGTGCCGCTTTGGGAACGCCGTGGCGATCGGGTTCGCGGCCAAGGCGTGAGTGACATGAAGGGCGGCAACGTCATCATGATCGAGGCACTGCGTGCACTCAAGAACACTGGCGCGCTTGAGCATGCGAACGTTGAGATCATGTTTACCGGCGACGAAGAGCGCACCGGCTCGCCGCTGCAAACTGCTCGTGCCGATATGGTGGCGATGGGCAAGCGCGCCGACTACGCGCTGTCGTTCGAGGGCAGCAACAAGCACGAAGGCGTGGACACCGCCAGCATCGCGCGCCGCTCCTCGGGAGGCTGGGTATTGCGCGTCAAGGGCAAGGCAGCGCATTCCATGGGCGTGTTTTCGACGCACTCGGGATACGGCGCAATCTACGAGACAGCGCGCATCCTCAATGCGTTTCGCGAGCAAGTGATCGAGCCCAGCTTGACGTTCAACCCAGGCTTGGTCTTCGGTGGCACCAATATTTCGTATTCCGAAGACACGGCGACGGCGAGCGCCTTCGGCAAATCCAACGTCATTGCACGCGACGCTCAGGTTCAAGGGGACCTGCGCTACCTTTCTCCCGAGCAGGGCGAGCGCGCACGTCAGAAGATGCAGGTCATCGTTTCGTCCGGCAATCTGCCCGGCACCTCGGCGACCATCAGTTTCAGCGAGAGCTACCCGCCGATGCCGCCCACCGAGGCGGGCCGCAATCTGGCGGCGCTCTATTCCGAAGCCAGTCAGGACGCGGGCCTGGGGCGCATCGACATTCTTGATCCTTCACTGCGCGGGGCGGGCGACGTGCAGTTCGTGGCGCCGTACACCGTTGGCATCGACGGTCTCGGCGCCCAGGGGAAAGGCGCGCACACGGACGACGAAGACCTGGAAATTTCATCCATCGAGCGGGGTGCGATCCGCGCGGCCCTGCTCATCTACCGGCTCACGCAATTGCCGTCCCGGTGACGCGCACATCCCAAGAAACTGGAGAGCGTCAAGCAGCGCGTCTTGCGTGTTGCGTCAAGAAGGAACGCGACCCGCCGTCCGGATGTCGTTTCGGCGCCTTCTCTACCTCATTGGTTCGACGGCGAAAGGCTGTGGGCATGGGGTCGAAGGCTGCGGCGGTGGGCAACGCAGGCCGCGCAGCGGCGCCTTGTCCACCAAGGTCACCTCGACCATCAGGTCGAGTTCGAGGACCACTACCGCAGTGACCCGTTGCCCGGAAGGTGCCGGCAGCCGCTGACACCGCAGTCGCGGCATCGATACTTTCAGTGCAGGCCACCGCGCCGACCCAGGCGGGCAAATCCAGCGACGATGACTGCAATCCACACCATCAAAGACGCGGGCCCGAAGAAGGCGGAACCGAATCCGTGATACAGACCGGAGCCGCAGCAATAGTCGCCCACCACGATGACGATAAACACCCCCGTCGCAAAGAGCCGATAGCCGGAGGTTGCCATTGGCCTGTGGCGCCCCGCGTCGCCGCTGCGGGGGTGACCCGCGTGGTCTTTGTCCGATGGGCTCGAATGCTGCATGGTGTGGTGTCGAAGTAGGCGGGGATCAGAAAAATGGGCGAGTCAAGAAAATAGCCACGGCTCGAGCGCACGGCGCTGGACCTCGTAGGCTTGTATGCGATCCGTGCGGGCCAGTGTCAGGGCGATGTCGTCCAGGCCTTCGAGCAGACAGCGCTTGCGCAATGGCTCGATATCAAAATGCACTTCAACCCCCCCGGAGGTCTGAATCGACTGCGACGCGAGGTCGATGCGCATTCGGCAAGTCGGTTGTGCCGCCACTTCTTCGAAGAAGCGATCGATCAACGCGGGCGCCAGTTCCAGCGGGAGCAGTCCGTTCTTGTAGCAGTTGTCCCTGAAGATGTCGGCGAACCTGGGCGCAATCAGGGCGCGAATACCAAAGTCGCGCAAAGCCCAAACCGCATGCTCCCGGCTCGAACCACAGCCGAAATTGTCACGCGTCAGCAGGATCTGCGCACCGAGGTAGCGCGCCTCGTTGAGGACGAAATCCGGGTTGGGCTGGCGAGCCGCCACGTCTTGCCCGGGTTCGCCACGATCGAGGTAGCGCCACTCGTCAAAAAGGTTGGGTCCGAAGCCGGTGCGCCGCACCGATTTCAGGAACTGCTTCGGGATGATGGCGTCGGTATCGACGTTGGCGCGATCAAGCGGCGCCACCAACGCGTCAAGCGAGGCAAACGCTTCGATCATGACGAGATCTCCCGCAAGGCATCCGGCCGCGAGACGTCGACGAAATGGCCGGCCACGGCGGCCGCTGCAGCCATCGCCGGGCTGACCAGATGGCTGCGTCCCCCCGAGCCTTGGCGCCCTTCGAAGTTTCGGTTCGACGTCGATGCGCAGCGTTCGCCGGGCTGCAGTTGGTCTTCGTTCATACCGAGGCACATCGAACAACCGGGCTCGCGCCATTCGAAACCCGCAGCCTTGAAGACAAGGTCCAACTTTTCGGCCTCTGCCTGCGCCTTGACCAGCCCTGAGCCTGGCACCACGAGTGCGAGCTTGATGTTGGGAGCGATGCGTCGGCCGCGGAGCACAGCGGCCGCAGATCGAAGGTCTTCGATGCGGGCGTTCGTGCAGGACCCGATGAAGATCTTGTCCAGTCGGATGGCGCCGATGGCCTCGCCGGCGCGCAGGCCCATGTACTGCAGCGCGCGTTGCATCCCGGCGCGTCGCGATGGCTCGGGCTCGCCGTCCGGGTCGGGCACGCACTGGTCGACGCAAACGACCATGTCCGGCGATGTGCCCCAGGTGACCATGGGTCTGAGTTCCGAGGCGTCGATGTCGAGTGTCCGATCGAAGCGTGCGCCAACGTCACTGGTCAGCGTTTGCCAATATGCGACGGCACGCTCCCATTGAGATCCGTGTGGCGCGTAGGGGCGGCCCCGCAGGTAGTCGATCGTCCGAGCGTCGACGCCGATCAAGCCCACGCGCGCGCCAGCTTCGATAGCCATGTTGCACAGCGTCATCCTGGCTTCCATCGACAACTGCGAAATGGTGCTGCCGGCAAACTCCATCGCAAACCCGGTTCCACCTGCCGCACCGATGCGCCCGATGATCGACAGGATCAGATCCTTGGCGGTGACCCCGGCCGGCAAAGAGCCATCGACGCGAATCAGCAGCGTCTTCATCGGCCGCACCGCCAAGCATTGCGTCGCCAGCACGTGCTCGACCTCCGAGGTGCCGACGCCAAAAGCGAGGGCAGCGAAAGCGCCGTGGGTACTGGTGTGTGAATCGCCGGCGACAACCGTCATGCCCGGCAGCGTTGCGCCCTGTTCGGGCCCGATCACGTGAATGATGCCCTGCCGCTTGTCGCTCAAACCGAAGAGCGTGATCCCGAACTCCGCGCAGTTGGTGTCAAGCTGGTCGACTTGGGCGCGCGAAAGCGGGTCTCGGATGCCGGTGTCTCTCGCGGTGGTGGGGACGTTGTGGTCCGCAGTCGCCAGCACGGTCTCGCGCCTCCAGGGTTTGCGCCGCGCCAGTCGCAGGCCTTCAAAGGCTTGCGGGCTGGTCACCTCGTAGACCAGGTGCCGATCGACATAGAGCAGGGCTGGCTCGTCCGCGTCAGCGGGGACGACGACGTGCCGCTGCCACAGCTTGTCAAATAACGTCTGGCCATCGGCGCCTTGGCGAACCGCATCGACACTACCGTTCTCTGGGACCACCGCGCCGCTCCGTTGGATTGGATCGGGCGATCATGGGGGCACGGACCCTGAAGCGTAAAGCGGCAGTTGGCGATGCTGACATCGCGGCTGACGATGGCCGAACCGGACGCCACGGCTCGCCGAGCAAAACACCCGAGGCGTCGCGGGGGCATCCGATCCGTGGTCGGCGCAAACGCGCTAGGGAAGGTCTGCATAAAGCCCGACCGAATGTGCTTGGTCAAAGCTGATGCGGCTGAGAAAATTGCAGTCATGAAGCAAGCCGACCTGGGTCTGAACCTGACGACGAAGCGAACGCGCAAGCGGGAGTTTCTTGACGA
>JANXVK010000324.1 GCA_025351675.1 Rhizobacter sp. | reverse complement strand
GGTGCGGCTCGCCGCCTGCAGCACCAGCAGCGCGCTGACGATGCCGTCGCCAGTCGTGTGCTTGTCGAGCGCGAGCAAATGGCCCGAGCCCTCGCCGCCGAGCTGCCAGCCGCGCGCGACGAGTTCTTCGAGCACGTAGCGGTCGCCGACCTTGGCACGCACGAAGTCGACGCCCTGCCCGCGCAGCGCGAGCTCGACCGCCATGTTCGTCATCAGCGTGCCGACCGCACCGGGCACCGGCAGGCCTTGTGCGAGCCGATCGGCGACCATCAGATACAGCAGCTCGTCACCGTTGTAAAGGCGACCGGCCTGGTCGACGAGTTGGAGCCGGTCGGCATCGCCGTCGAGCGCGACGCCGTAGTCAGCGCCATGCGCCTTCACCGCCGCGACCAGCGCCGCCGGCGAGGTGGCGCCGAAGCCGGCGTTGATGTTGGTGCCGTTTGGGCTGCAGCCGATCGCGATGACCTCGGCGCCGAGTTCGTGGAACACATCGGGCGCCACGTGGTAAGCCGCGCCATTGGCCGCGTCGATGACGATCTTCAGCCCCTTCAGCGAGAGCTCGCTGCTGAACGTGCCCTTGCAGAACTCGATGTAGCGGCCGCGCGCGTCGTCGATGCGCTTGGCCTTGCCGAGGTTGGCCGAGTCGACCCATTGCGGCGCCTGTAGCAGCGCAGCCTCGACCTGCAGCTCCCAAGCATCGGGCAGCTTCTCGCCGCGCGCCGAGAAGAACTTGATGCCGTTGTCGCCGAACGGGTTGTGCGAGGCGCTGATCACGACGCCGAGGCTCAGGCGCAGCGCGCGCGTCATGTACGCGACACCGGGCGTGGGCAGCGGGCCGGTCAGCAGCACGTCGACGCCGGCCGAGGCGAAGCCGGCTTCGAGCGCCGATTCGATCATGTAGCCGGAGATGCGCGTGTCTTTCCCGATCAGCACGGTCGGCCGCGCGTCGGTCGCCTTCAGCACCCGGCCGACCGCGTGGCCGAGGCGCAGCATGAAGTCGGCCGTGATCGGGGCTTGGCCCACGGTGCCGCGAATGCCGTCGGTGCCGAAAAAAGTTCTTGTCATGGTCGTACCGGTGTTGTCTCGCCTGTGGGCTCGGGATTATCCGGTCAGCAGACCCGCCGCCTGCCACACCTTCAGCGCATCGACCGTGGCCGCGACATCGTGCACGCGCACGATGCGCGCGCCCGAATGCACGGCTGCCAGCGCCGCCACCACGCTGGCCACCAAGCGCTGGTTGACGTCGCGGCCCGTGATCGCGCCCAGCGTCGACTTGCGCGACCAGCCGACCAGCAGCGGCCGGTCTGGCCCGAGTTTGGCGAGCAACTCGCGCTGGCGCCGCAGCAACTCGATGTTGTGCGCGACGCTCTTGCCGAAGCCGATGCCCGGATCGAAGGCGATGCGTTCAGGGTCGATTCCACGCGCCAGCAACACGGCTTCGCGCTCGCGCAGGAAGGCCGCCACCTCGTCGACCACGTCGGCGTACTGTGGTCGCTGCTGCATCGACTCCGGCGTACCGCGCATGTGCATCAGGCACACGCCGCAGCGCGGGTGGGCGGCGACCGCGTCGAGCGCGCCGGGCGCCTGCAGCGCGTTGATGTCGTTGACGATGTCGGCGCCGCGCGCCAGCACGGCCGCCATCACCTCGGCGCTGCGGGTGTCGATCGAGACCGGGCAGCCGAGCGCCAGCGCGGCGTCGAGCACCGGCAGCACGCGCGCCAGTTCTTCGTCGACGGAGACCGGCAGCGAGCCCGGGCGGGTCGACTCGCCGCCGATGTCGAGCATGTCGGCGCCCTCCGCCAGCAACTGCTCGCAATGGGCGATGGCAGCCGCCGTGCTTGCATGCCGACCACCATCGGAGAACGAATCGGGCGTGACATTGACGATCCCCATCACCTGCGGGCGGGTCAGGTCGATGCGAAATCGGGTCGTTTGCCAATGCATCATGGAAAACGGGGCCGAAGCCCCGTGTTGGATTTGCGTGCGCGGATCAAGCGGTCGCAGCCGCTGTGCCAGGCGCCGCCGGCGGCGTCGGCGGCACGGTCTTGCTCATCGAAGGCGTCCAGTCCTTCGGGGGGCGCGGCGGGCGGCCGTTCATGATGTCGTCGATCTGCTCGGTGTCGATGGTTTCGTACTCGAGCAAGGCGTTCGCCATCGCGTGCATCTTGTCCTTGTTGTCCTCGATCAGCTTGCGCGCGACGCCGTACTGCTCGTCGATGATGCGCCGGATCTCGCGGTCGACCGCCTGCATCGTCTGTTCGCTCATCGTCGTGGTCTTGGTGACCGAACGTCCGAGGAAGACCTCGCCCTCGTTCTCGGCGTAGACCATCGTACCGAGCGCGTCGGTCATGCCATAGCGCGTGACCATGTCGCGCGCGATGTGGGTCGCGCGCTCGAAGTCGTTGCTGGCGCCGGTGGTCATTTCGCCGATGAACACTTCTTCGGCGATGCGCCCGCCGAACAGGATCGAGATCGTGCTCAACATGCGGATTTTGTCGGTGCTGTAGCGGTCGCCCTCGGGCAACTGCATCGTCACGCCGAGCGCCCGGCCGCGCGGGATCACGGTGACCTTGTGCACCGGGTCGGCCTTGGGCACGAGGCGCGCGACCAGCGCGTGGCCGGACTCGTGGTACGCGGTGTTCTTGCGCTCCTCTTCGGCCATGACCATGGACTTGCGCTCCGGCCCCATCATGATCTTGTCCTTGGCCTTCTCGAAGTCGACCATCTCGACCACGCGGCCGTTTCGGCGTGCCGCGAACAAAGCCGATTCGTTGACCAGGTTGGCCAGATCGGCGCCCGAAAATCCGGGCGTACCGCGCGCCAGGATGTCGACGCGGATGTCCTGCCCCACCGGGACCTTGCGCATGTGCACGTTCAGGATCGCCTCGCGGCCGCGCACGTCAGGCAGCGTCACGTAGACCTGACGGTCGAAGCGGCCCGGGCGCAGCAGCGCGGGGTCCAAAATGTCAGGGCGATTCGTCGCGGCCATCACGATCACGCCGACGTTGGTCTCGAAGCCGTCCATCTCGACCAGCATCTGGTTCAGCGTCTGCTCGCG
>JANXVK010000309.1 GCA_025351675.1 Rhizobacter sp. | reverse complement strand
CCTGCACCAAAGGCTCGGCTAATTCTTTTAAATGAATCACTCCACACACATCATCAACCGAATCAGAAATGACCGGATATCACGCCTTCGCGCGTGACGACGATCATCTCGGACGAACTGACCAGCATCAAGCAGGAGTTCGGCCAGACCAAGGTCGGCGCACGCCGCAGCACCATCGAGCACAACGCGATGGACTTGGGCACCGAGGACCTGATCACGCCGACCGACATGGTCGTGACGCTCTCGCACACCGGCTACATCAAGAGCCAGGCGCTGAGCGAATACCGCGCGCAAAAGCGCGGTGGCCGCGGCAAGCAGGCGACGCAGACCAAGGAAGACGACTGGATCGACCAGCTCTTCATCGCCAACACCCACGACTACATCCTGTGCTTCACGAACAAGGGCCGGGTCTACTGGATCAAGGTCTGGGAAGTGCCGCAGGGCTCGCGCAACTCGCGCGGCCGCCCGATCGTCAACATGTTCCCGCTGCAGCCTGGCGAGAAGGTCAACGTCGTGCTGCCCCTGACCGGCGCCTTCCGCACCTTCCCGCCCGACAACTACGTGTTCATGGCGACCGCGCAAGGCGTGGTCAAGAAGACCTCGCTCGATGAATTCAGCAACCCGCGCAAGGCCGGCATCATCGCCGTCGACCTCGACGAAGGCGACTTCCTGATCGGCGCCGCGCTGACCGACGGCAAGCACGACGTGATGCTGTTCAGCGACGGCGGCAAGGCGGTGCGCTTCGACGAAGACGACGTGCGTCCGATGGGCCGCGGCGCGCGCGGCGTGCGCGGCATGGCGCTCGACGATCGCGTCAGTGTGATCGCGATGCTGGTCGCCGAAGACGAGACCCAGAGCGTTCTGACCGCGACCGAAAACGGCTACGGCAAGCGCACCTCGATCGTCGAGTACACGCGCCACGGCCGCGGCACCAAGGGCATGATCGCGATCCAGCAGAGCGAGCGCAACGGCAAGGTCGTCGCGGCCACGCTGGTGCGCGCCGATGACGAGATCATGCTGATCACCGACAAGGGCGTGCTGGTGCGCACGCGCGTCTCCGAAATCCGCGAGATGGGTCGTGCCACGCAAGGCGTGACCCTGATCGCGCTGGACGAAGGCACCCAACTCATCGGGTTGCAACGCATCGTCGAGAATGACGCCAACGGCGAAGCATCCACCGATGCCGCTGGCACCCCACCCCCCGAAACCAACGGCAGCGGCGACGAGCCGCCCGCCGAGGAGAACACCTGATGAAGAAGCTGATCGTGACGGCGCTGCTCGGCGGCGCCGTGCTGGCCCATGCGCAAACCGCGGCACCGGCGACCCCGTCGTCGCCGGCCAAGAAGGAACTGGTGCAAAAGCTGATGGTGCTGCAGCAGCCGGGCATCGAGAACATGGCGCGCAACCTCGTCGAGCAGCCGGCCGTGGCGATGATGCAGGCCGCCGGCCGGGCGCTCCAGGGTGTGCCGGAAGAGAAGCGCGAAGCCACCGGCAAGACCATCGAGGCCGACATCAAGAAATACGTCGACGAGTCGGTGCCAATCGTGCGCGAACGCGCGATCAAGCTTGCGCCGTCGACCATCGGCGCGGCCATGGAAGAGAAGTTCACGGAAGACGAACTGAAGCAGTTGGTGGCTTGGCTCGAGTCGCCGATCAACAAAAAGTACGCGCAGTTCGGCCCCGAGATCCAGAACGGCTTCACGCAGAAGTTGGTCGCCGAGGCCCGTCCGACCATCGAGCCGAAGATCCAGGCCCTCGAAGCGAAGGTGCGTGCCACCCTCGGCGTGCCGGCCGCCGCACCCGCGCCGAAAGCTGCGACGCCCGCGAAGAAGCCGGCGAGCAAGTGAACCTCGGTGCGCGCTGAACGGGTGATCGATGGGCGCATGCGGCATCACTGCATGCGAGAATTTCGCGCACGCCATGGCTGACTCCTCCTCCACCTCCTCCATCGCCCCCGAACTGCTCGCCTTCCGCACCCGGATCGACAAGCTCGATCGTGACCTGCTCGCGCTGCTGAACGAACGCGCGGCACTCGCACTCGAGGTCGGTGAGTTGAAGAAGCGCGAGGGCTCGGTGGCGTTCCGCCCCGAGCGCGAAGCGCAGGTGATCGACGGGCTCAAGGCCGCGAACCCCGGCCCGTTGAAGTCCGACAGCGTCGCACCGATCTGGCGCGAGATCATGTCGGCCTGCCGTGCGCTGGAGACGCCCACGCGCGTCGCCTACCTCGGCCCGGCCGGCACCTTCAGCGAGCTCGCTGCGCTCGGCTTCTTCGGCTCGACGATCGTGAAGATCCCGTGCGCGAGCGTCGACGAGGTTTTTCACGTCACCAGCGCCGGCGCCGCTGATTTCGGTGTCGTGCCGTTCGAGAATTCGAGCGAAGGCGTGGTCACGCGCTCGCTCGACCTGTTTCTGACGACGCCGCTGTTCATCATCGGCGAGACCAGTTTGTACGTGCGCCACAACCTGCTGCGGCGCGAGAACTCGCTCGACAACATCCAGGCGGTCTGCGCGCACCCGCAGGCACTCGCGCAATGTCACGGCTGGCTCAGCAACCACCTGCCGAATGCGGAACGGCGGCCGGTGTCGAGCAACGCCGAAGGTGCGCGCCTTGCGAGCCTCGACACGACGCTCGCCGGCATCGCCAGCACGCACGCGGCGAGCGAATTCGGCCTGCACATCGTCGCCCCGGCGATCCAGGACGACGCGCACAACCGGACCCGCTTCGCGATCGTCGCGCATCCGCACCAGCACCCCCAGCCAAAGGCTTCCGGGCACGATTGCACCAGCCTCGTTGTCTCGGTTGCGAACCGGCCCGGCGCGGTGCACGACATGCTGGTGCCGTTGAAGCACCACGGCGTGTCGATGACCCGACTCGAGTCGCGCCCGGCGCGCTCCGGCCAGTGGGAGTATTACTTCTACATCGACCTGCAAGGCCACCCCGACCAGCCGAACGTGGCGGC
>JANXVK010000305.1 GCA_025351675.1 Rhizobacter sp. | reverse complement strand
ATCCCGGCCGAGCTGCTCGAAGAAGCCAGGAAGTGGCGTGAGAACCTGCTCGAAGCCGCGGCCGAATCGTCGGAAGAGATCATGAACAAGTACCTCGAAACGGGCGACCTGTCCGAGGACGAAATCAAGCTCGCGATTCGCACCCGGACCATCGGCGCTGAAATCCAGCCGATGTTCTGCGGCTCGGCGTTCAAGAACAAGGGCGTGCAGCGCATGCTCGACGGCGTGGTCGACTTCATGCCGTCGCCGGCCGACATCCCGCCGGTGCCTGGCACCGACGACGACGACAAGCCGGTCGTGCGCCATCGCACCGACGAAGAGAAGTTCTCGGCGCTGGCCTTCAAGCTGATGACGGACCCGTATGTCGGTCAGCTGACCTTCGTGCGCGTCTACTCCGGCGTGCTGAAGTCGGGCGATTCGGTCTACAACCCGATTCGCGGCAAGAAAGAGCGCATCGGCCGCATTCTGCAGATGCACGCCAACCAGCGTGAAGAAATCAAGGAAATTCTGGCCGGCGACATCGCCGCCTGCGTGGGCCTGAAGGAAGTGACCACGGGCGAAACCCTGTGCGATCCGACCTCGATCATCACGCTCGAGAAGATGATCTTCCCGGAGCCGGTGATCTCGCAGGCCGTCGAGCCGAAGACCAAGCCCGACCAGGAAAAGATGGGCATTGCGCTGGGCCGCCTGGCTCAGGAAGATCCGTCGTTCCGCGTCAAGACCGACGAAGAATCGGGCCAGACCATCATTTCGGGCATGGGCGAGTTGCACCTCGAAATCATCGTCGACCGCATGAAGCGCGAGTTCGGCGTGGAGGCCAACGTCGGCAAGCCGCAGGTCGCGTATCGCGAAACCATTCGCAAGCCGGTTCAAGACATCGAAGGCAAGTTCGTGCGCCAGTCGGGCGGCAAGGGCCAGTACGGCCACGTCGTGCTGAAGCTCGAGCCGCAGGAGCCGGGCAAGGGCTTCGAGTTCGTCGATGCGACCAAGGGTGGCGTGGTGCCGAAAGAATTCATTCCGGCGGTGCGCAAGGGCGTCGAAGATTCCCTGCCTGCCGGCGTGCTCGCGGGCTATCCGGTGGTCGACATCAAGGTCACGCTGACCTTCGGTTCGTACCACGAGGTCGACTCGAACGAAAACGCCTTCAAGATGGCCGCCTCGCTCGGTTTCAAGGACGGCTGCCGCAAGGCTTCGCCGGTCATTCTGGAGCCGATGATGGCGGTCGAGGTCGAGACGCCGGAAGACTATGCCGGCTCGGTGATGGGCGATCTGTCGTCACGCCGCGGCATGGTGCAGGGCATGGACGACATCCCGGGCGGCGGCAAGACCATCAAGGCCGAGGTTCCGTTGTCGGAAATGTTCGGCTACTCGACCACGCTGCGCTCGATGTCGCAAGGCCGCGCCACGTACACGATGGAGTTCAAGCACTACAGCGAAGCACCGAAGAACGTGGCCGACGCGATCATCACCGCGCGCGGAAAATAATCCAACACGAGAAGCGGGATTCGCTGCGCGAACCCTTCTCTTTGCGGTCTTCTTTGTCGCTCGTGCGTTGCCAGTGGCGCGCGAATCAAGCGGACGATGGAGACCTTAAACACCACACTGGCAATGCTCTTTACTCTCTGGAGATTCCGAAATGGCAAAAGGCAAATTTGAGCGTACGAAGCCGCACGTGAACGTGGGCACGATTGGCCACGTTGACCATGGCAAGACCACGTTGACGGCGGCGATCACGACCGTGCTGAGCAAGCTGTACGGCGGCGAAGCCAAGGCGTACGACCAGATCGACGCGGCGCCTGAGGAAAAAGCGCGCGGCATCACCATCAACACCGCGCACGTCGAGTACGAGACCAAGAACCGGCACTACGCCCACGTCGACTGCCCGGGGCACGCCGACTACATCAAGAACATGATCACCGGCGCCGCCCAGATGGACGGTGCGATTTTGGTGTGCTCCGCCGCCGACGGCCCGATGCCGCAAACGCGCGAGCACATCCTGCTTGCCCGCCAGGTCGGCGTCCCGTACATCATCGTCTTCCTGAACAAGTGCGACATGGTCGACGACGCCGAGCTCCTAGAGCTGGTTGAGATGGAAGTGCGCGAACTCCTCGACAAATACGAATTCCCCGGCGACACCACCCCCATCATCCACGGCAGCGCCAAGCTGGCATTGGAAGGCGACAAGGGCGAACTCGGCGAGATGGCGATCTTGAAGCTCGCAGAAGCCCTCGACACCTACATCCCGCAGCCCGAGCGCGCCGTCGACGGCGCCTTCCTGATGCCCGTCGAAGACGTCTTCTCGATCTCCGGGCGCGGCACCGTCGTGACCGGCCGGATCGAGCGCGGCATCGTCAAGGTCGGCGAAGAAATCGAGATCGTTGGCATCACCGTCACGCAAAAGACCACCTGCACCGGCGTCGAGATGTTCAGGAAGCTGCTGGATCAGGGTCAAGCGGGCGACAACGTCGGCATTCTGCTGCGCGGCACCAAGCGCGAAGACGTGCAGCGCGGTCAAGTGCTGTGCAAGCCCGGCTCGGTGAAGCCGCACACCCACTTCACGGCCGAGATCTACGTGCTGAGCAAAGAAGAAGGCGGGCGCCACACGCCGTTCTTCAACAACTACCGGCCGCAGTTCTACTTCCGCACGACTGACGTGACCGGGGCTGTGGAACTGCCGAAGGACAAGGAAATGGTCATGCCGGGCGACAACGTCAGCATCACCGTGAAGCTGATCAACCCGATCGCGATGGAAGAAGGCCTGCGCTTCGCCATCCGTGAAGGCGGCCGCACCGTCGGCGCCGGTGTCGTGGCGAAGATCATCGAGTGATTTTGAGAAGAGCAGATTGATCCGAAGGGGCGTAGCTCAATTGGCAGAGCGCTGGTCTCCAAAACCAGAGGTTGGGGGTTCGATGCCCTCCGCCCCTGCCAGCTGAAACTGGCAGCCACAGCGGCCCGCGATGCCTTGAAAAAGGCGAGCGGGCTTTGCTGCTAGACGGCGGCGCGGCTTTTGGGGCCGGCGACCGCGACGAACCGAACTGAACACCATGGCGAATTCTCCCGCACAAGTCGAAACCATCTCCACCGGCGCTGACAAGGCCAAGCTCGCGGTCGCGGGCGTGCTCGTCATCGCCGCGGTGGTGGTTTTCTACATGCTTGCGAAGCAGGACCTGTGGATGCGCGTCGCCGCGCTGATCGCGCTGCTGGCGGCAGCGGTCGCGACCTTCTTCACCTCCGAGCCGGGCAAGCAACTGATTGCCTATGCGCGCGACTCGATCAAGGAAGTCAAGAAAGTCGTCTGGCCGACGCGCAAGGAAGCGCTGCAGATGACAGGCTATGTGTTCGCCTTCGTCATTGTGATGGCGCTGTTCCTGTTTCTGACCGACAAGACGCTCGAGTGGTTGCTGTACGACCTGGTTCTGGGCTGGAAGCGTTGAGGACAATTTGATGACCGAAGAACTCAACACCACCGAACAGCCCGTCGCCGTGCCGGCTGCTGTGCCGAGCAACAAGCGCTGGTACGTCGTCCACGCCTATTCGGGCATGGAAAAGGCTGTCGAGCGCAACTTGCGCGAGCGCATCGATCGCTCGGAAATGCAGGACAAGTTCGGCCGCATCCTGGTGCCGATGGAAGAAGTCGTCGAGCTCAAGAACGGCAAAAAGTCGGTCTCCGAGCGCCGTTTCTTCCCCGGCTACGTGCTGGTCGAGATGGAAATGGGCGACGACACCTGGCACTTGGTGAAGCACACCAGCAAGGTCACCGGTTTCGTCGGTGGCGCGAAGAACCGGCCGTCGCCGATCTCCGAGGCCGAGGTGTTGAAGATCGTCCACCAGATGCAGGAGGGCGTCGAGAAGCCGCGCCCGAAGGTGCAGTGGGTCGTGGGCGAACTGGTGCGCATCAAGGAAGGCCCGTTCACGGACTTCAACGGCGCGATCGAAGACGTCAACTACGACAAGTCGAAGGTGCGCGTCGCGGTCACGATCTTCGGTCGGGCTACGCCGGTCGAGCTCGACTTCGCGCAGGTCGAGAAAGTTTGAAGAGTCTGACGCGGCACTCCGAGCCGCGTCCGTAGCCAGCCCGAGACGAGATTCGGGCAAGAGGAGCCAAGGTAACCAGCCCTTGGCGTTTGACTCAACGACTCACCCGCTGCAAAGCGACCGAGTTGAATTGGAGAGATAGACATGGCAAAGAAAATTGTCGGCTTGATCAAGCTGCAAGTCCCGGCGGGCAAGGCGAACCCTTCGCCCCCGATCGGCCCGGCCTTGGGCCAGCGCGGCCTCAACATCATGGAGTTCTGCAAGGCGTTCAACGCCCAGACTTCGTCGATGGAACCCGGCCTCGTGCTGCCCGTCGTGATCACCGCGTTCGCGGACAAGTCGTTCACGTTCGTGCTGAAGAGCCCGCCCGCATCGGTGCTGATCAAGAAGGTGCTGAAGCTCGACAAGGGTTCGCCGAAACCGCACATCGACAAGGTCGGCAAGCTCACGCGCGCCCAAGCCGAAGAAATCGCCAAGATCAAGATCAAGGATCTGACCGGCGCTGACCTCGATGCCGCCGTGCGCACCGTCGCCGGCACCGCCCGCTCGATGGGCATCACCGTTGAAGGGGTGATCTGACATGGCAAAGCTCACCAAGCGCCAGAAGGCGCTCGTCGGCAAGGTCGAGACGACCAAGCTGTACCCGATCGACAACGCCCTGGCGATCGTCAAGGAATGCGCCGTCGCGAAGTTCGATGAATCGATCGACGTGGCCGTGCAACTCGGCATCGACGCGAAGAAGTCGGACCAAGTCGTGCGCGGCGCCGTCGTGCTGCCCAACGGCACCGGCAAGACCAAGCGCGTCGCGGTGTTCGCGCAAGGCGCCAAAGCCGAAGAAGCCAAGGCCGCCGGCGCCGACATCGTCGGCATGGAAGACCTGGCCGAGCAGATCAAGGCCGGCAAGATGGACTTCGACGTCGTGATCGCTTCGCCGGACACGATGCGCATCGTCGGTACGCTGGGCCAGATCCTGGGCCCGCGCGGCCTCATGCCGAACCCGAAGGTCGGCACCGTGACGCCCGATGTGGCCCAAGCGGTTCGCAATGCGAAGGCCGGCCAGGTGCAGTACCGCGTCGACAAGGCCGGCATCGTGCACGCCACGATCGGCCGCCGCTCGTTCGACTCCGACAAGCTGATCGGCAACCTGCGCGCGCTGATCGAAGCGCTGCACAAGTCGAAGCCGGCGACCAGCAAGGGCATTTACCTGCGCAAGGTCGCGCTGAGCTCGACGATGGGTGTGGGCGCACGCGTCGACATCGCGTCGATCAACGCTTCGACTGTCGCCGCGTAATTTGGATCGATGGTCGACACGAGTCTGGTGTCGATCTGAAGAGTTTGGTGGGCTGCGCGAACCGCAAGGCGAGTGCAGGTCATCCAAGACCGCTGGTGTGACCCTCGTGGTCGCTTAATGGACGGCTCCGCGTGGCATCGATGCCGCGCGGGCAACAAGCCAGCGCAGATGGCGGCTCACCGAAGAGGAATCTCAACGTTCCAGTTCGGTTGTTTCGCTGAAACCTTGGGGTGTGTGGAGTCTGGCAAC
>JANXVK010000301.1 GCA_025351675.1 Rhizobacter sp. | reverse complement strand
CGCGATGCGCAACCCGCATGTTCCGCCGGGCTTCTGGCGCGGCGTGAACCTGAACCACAACGCGATCTACGTTGAGAGCTTCATCGACGAGATCGCGCACGAGACGAAGCAGGATCCGCTCGCGCTGCGCCGCAAGCTGCTGGCCGGCTCGCCGAAGCACTTGGCAGTACTGAACGCGGTCGCCGAGCGCGCCGGATGGGGCCAGCCGGCGCCCGATGTCGGCGGGCAGAAGGTGCACCGGGGCCTGGCGCAGATCATGGGCTTCGGCAGCTATGTGGCAGCCTGCGCCGAGGTCTCGGTCAACGCTGCCGGCGAGCTGAAGGTGCACCGCATCGTCGCGGCCACCGACCCGGGTCATGCGGTGAATCCGCAGCAAATCGAAGCGCAGGTCGAGGGCTCGTTCGCCTACGGCCTGTCGGCCGCGCTGTTCGGCGCCTGCACCGTGAAAGACGGCCGCATCGAACAGAGCAACTTTGCCGACTATCCCGCAGTGCGCATGACCGACATGCCCAAGGTCGAGGCGATCCTGATGCCGTCGGGCGGCTTCTGGGGCGGCGTCGGGGAGCCGACGATCGCGGTCGCCGCACCGGCGGTGCTGAATGCGATCTTCGCGGCCACCGGCAGGCGCATCCGCGACCTGCCACTGGCGAACCACAGTCTGAAGAAGGCCTGAGCGGGCCGCTCGATGCGCGCATCGCTCGCATTGCTGGCGACCGTCACGTTGCTCGCGAGCGTCGGCGCGCATGCTGCCGACGACTCGATCGAGCGGCCGCTGACCGACCAGCCCGGCGACGCGGCGCGCGGCCGGGCGATCGTCGCGAACCGGCAGGTCGGGCTGTGCCTGCTGTGCCACACCGGGCCTTTTCCCGAAGAGCGCTTCGAGGGCAACCTCGCGCCCGATCTGGCCGGCGCCGGCACGCGCTGGTCCGAAGGCCAGTTGCGGCTGCGGCTGGTCGACAGCCAGCGCGTCAATCCGCAAACGATCATGCCGGCGTACTTTCGCAGCGCGGGCCTCACGCGCGTCGGCGCACCGTGGCAGGGCAAGACGGTGCTGGCGGCGCAGCAGGTCGAAGACGTGGTCGCGTACCTGCGAACGCTCGAATGACGACGCGCCGGCAGGTGTTGACGACGACGGCGGGCTTGGCCGGCGCGGTCTGGCTGCGGCAGGCGAGCGCGTCGGCCGACGAACTGGCGGCGGCGATCAAGGCGTTCGCGGTCGGCGCCCCGGTGCGGGCCGGGCGCGTGCTGCTCGACGTCGCGCCACTGGTCGAGAACGGCAATGCCGTGCCGATCATGGTCACCGTGCAGAGCCCGATGAGCGCGACCGATCACGTCAAGGCGATCGCGATCTTCAACGAGCGCAATCCGCAGCGCGACGTCGCGGTGTTCGGCCTCGGCCCGCGCGCCGGCCGCGCGAGCGTTTCGACGCGCATCCGGTTGGCCACGTCGCAGCAACTCGTCGCGGTCGCGCAGATGAACGATGGCAGCTGCTGGACGCACACGGTCGACGTGATCGTGACGCTGGCCGCGTGCGTGGAGGCTTGAATGGCACGAACCCTCATCACGATGCCGAAGACCGCGACCCTTGGCGAGGTCATCGAAATCCGCACGCTGATCGCGCACCCGATGGAGACCGGCTACCGGCACGGCGACGACGGCGCAATGCAGCCGCGCAACCTGATCCGCCGGCTCAGCTGCCGCTACGCCGACGGCCGCGACGATGTGGAGATCTTCAGCGCCGAGCTGTACCCCGCGATCGCCGCGAACCCGTATATCTCGTTCTTCACGGTCGCGACCGCGAGCGGCACCTTGCGCTTCAGCTGGCAGGGCGACAACGGTTTCGCGCAGACCGAGAGCGTCGAGCTGACAGTGACGTGAGGGCAGCGCTGACGACGCTCGCGCTGGTCGCGGTCGCCGCCGCGGCCGCGAACGGCGCCGCCGCCGCCGATCCCGGGCCCGACCCGCGCCGCTCCGGCTACGAGTTCATGACGCCGCAGGTGCAGTCGATGCAGCGCGACGACGCCGCGAACCCGGCGATGCTGGCGGTGCAGGATGGAGCGGCGCTGTGGGAGCGCGCCGCGGGCGCGAGCAACAAGTCGTGCGCGAACTGTCACGGCGCGGCTGCCACGTCGATGCGTGGCGTGGCGGCGCGTTACCCGGCGTTCGACGCCGCCGCGCGGCGCCCGTTCGACCTGCGCCAGCGCATCGACGCCTGCCGCGTCAACCACCAGCAGGCCGCGCCGTTCGCGACCGAGGGCGTGGAGCAACTGGCGATCGAGAGCTTCGTCGCGTTGCAATCGCGCGGCTTGGCCGTCGCGCCGCCGGGCGATATGCGGCTTCGGCCTGCCGTCGAGCGCGGTGCGCGCCTGTTCAACCAGCGCATCGGCCAGCTCGACTTCTCGTGCGCGCAATGCCACGAGGACCACGCCGGCCAGCGCCTGGCCGGCAGCACGATCCCGCAGGCACACCCGACCGGCTACCCGCTCTATCGCCTCGAGTGGCAGGGCATGGGCTCGTTGCAGCGGCGCCTGCGCAGCTGCATGACGGGGGTGCGCGCCGAGCCCTTCGCGTACGGTGCGCCGGAACTCGTCGAGCTCGAGCTCTATCTCGCGCGCCGCGCCGCCGGCATGGCGATGGACGCGCCGGCGGTGCGGCCCTGACCACGGCGCACAGCGGGGCGTCGGAATCCCGTCGATCCGCGCCGTTTGGCGAACGAGAATCCGCCTATCCGCCTATCCGCCTATCCGCGTTCGCAAGCGCTGCGCCCGCATGGCGTTGCATTGCGTCGCGCCACAGGTCGTGAATCGAACGGGACTCCGATCGCGATCGGTGCGGCGGCAACGGAAATCCGCCCTGACCGACCACGACCTTGCGCCGACTGCGTCTTTTGACAATTGCACGCGCCACGCCTGCGGCTACAGTCGCGTCCCTCTACGAGAACAGGCGCGCCCGCCCGGGGCGCGGGGAGCGGAAATGTCAATGGATGAACCGTTGGACGACCACGGCTGGATTGCGCGCTGCGTTGCGCGTTTGGTCGAACTCGACCCGCAACTCGACCCCGAACTCGCGCGGCCGATCGCGCAGGAGATGGTTCCGCGCACGCGCTGGCGCAGCATGAACCCCGAGGACGCAGCCCACGCCGTGTTCGACTTCGGCAGTCAGCGCGCCCCGGGTTCCGCTTGAACCGGCTGGCGCCGCCGCTGTAGGCGCACGCCGACGAGAGAATGCTCGATCGGCCGGGTGACGCACTCGCCCCGAGAGAGGACGATGCATCGGAAGCGGGCCGCCCGGCTCGTCAACGAGGAGTGCCCATGAGCCCGACCGACCGACCCGAAGCCTTTGGCGTGTTCAAGCCCGTCGGCCACGTGATCGTCGCGTTGCCCACTGAAGCTGACGCACGGGGCGCGATGACGGCCCTGTTGAGTGGCGGTTTCGAGCCGGCCGACATCGTCTTCTATTCGCCCGAGCAGATGCGGCGCCAAGCCGACATCGACATCGAACAGGCCGGTGTGCTCGCCGGCATCGGCCAGGAACTGAACTTGGTCAAGTCGCACCGCGAACTTGCAGCGAAAGGTCACAGCTTTCTTGTCGTGCGCGCGCCGAAGGAGGACCAGGCGCAGCGCGTTGCGACCATCGCGCGGGGCTTCAATGCGAGTCGCGCTCAGAGTTACGGTCACCTGATAATCGAGGAGCTGATCGAGGTTGGTTCGGGCGAAAACCAGGTGGCCGAATCGCCGGATCGCGGGCTCGATGCGCAGACAGAATCCGGGCGCGAGGCAGGCGTCGCGGGCCGCTGATTTCGGCGCAATGAAGCCGCACTGAACGAACCCGGCTTCAACCGGTGCGCGGTGTGCGCCCGGTGACCGGGTACTGCGGGTCGTTGTAGCCCGGCGTCGATGCGTGGCCGGTGCTGACCAGTGCGCTGACGAAGGCTTCGTCTGCGGCGCTGAATGGCGCGTCGAGCGCGTCGAGGTAATCCCGCCACTGCACCAGCGTCTTCGGCCCGCCGATCACGCCGTTCACCAGCGTGTTGTTCCAGACCCAGCCGAGCGCGAGTTGCGTCGCCGTCAAGCCGCGCGCGGTCGCATGCTCGGCCATCTTCGCGGCGAGCGCGAGCGATTCGGGGCGGAACTCGGTCTGCATGATGCGCGCATCAAAGCGCGCCGCGCGCGAGCCGGCTGGCGGCGCCACGCCGGCCTGGTACTTGCCGCTGAGCACGCCGCGCGCGAGCGGGCTGTAGACAACAGCGCCCAGCCCGTAGTGCGCGCAGCACGGCAAGAGCTCGGTCTCGATCTGGCGCGACATCGCGTTGTACGGCGGCTGGCACACGACCGGCAGCTGCAGGCCCATCGCCCGGCACATCTCGGCGACCCGCGCGATGCGCCACGCGCGAAAGTTCGAGAGGCCGAAGTGATGCACCTTGCCGCGCTCGATCAGCGTCGCGACCGCCGCCAGCGTTTCTTCGAGCGGCGTGCTCGCGTCCTCGCGGTGCAGGTAGAGCACGTCGACGAAGTCGGTGCCTAGGCGCTGCAGGCTCGCGTCGACGGCGGCCATGATGTGACGACGAGAGAGGCCGCGGTCGTTCGGCCCCGGTCCCATCGGATTTGCGAGTTTGGTGGCGACAATCCAGCGCTCACGGTCGGCGGCGATCAGCCGGCCGGTGATGCGCTCGGACTCGCCGCTGGCATACGCGTTCGCGGTGTCGATCGCGTTGACGCCGGCGTCGCGCGTGGCGGCGACGATGTTCGCGGCCTCGGCGGCGTCGGTCTGGTCACCGAACATCATCGTGCCGAGCCAGAGCTTCGAGACCTTCAGGCCGCTCGCGCCGAGCGGCTGGTAGCTTGTCAACGGTGCATTCATTGCACCTATTCTGCAGTGACCTTGGCGTTGCGGATCACGGCGCCCCATTTGGCCGTCTCGGCGGCGAGGAAGGTCTCGAACTCTTCCGGCGTGCCGCCGACCGGGATCGTGCCCATGCCTTCGAGCCGCGCTTTCACGTCGTCCATGCGCACGATGCGCGCGACCTCGTCGGCGACACGTTTGACGATCTCCTTCGGCATGCCGGCCGGCGCAAGCATGCCGGCCCAAGTGCTGCCAGTGAAGTTCGCGATGCCCTGCTCGATGAAAGTCGGCAGCTCGGGCGCGGCCGGCAGGCGGCGCTCGCTGGCGACGCCGATCAGCCGCACCCTGCCGGTCTTGCCGGGGTTGAGCAGGCCCGAAGCGGCGTCGAAGAACAGCTGGATCTGCCCACCCATCAGGTCGGTCAGCGCCGGCGCCGCACCGCGGTACGGGATGTGGACCATGAAGGTGTTGGTCAGCGCCTTCAAATACTCGGTCGTCAGGTGCGCGGCCGAGCCGCCGCCGCTGGAGCCGAAGCTGACCTTGCCCGGGTTCGCGCGCGCGTAGGCGATCAGCTCTTTGCCGGTCTTGAACGGCGCGTCGTTGTTGACCGCGGCGATCAGCGGCGAGATGCCGATCAGCGAGACCGCGGCCAGGTCCTTCTTCGGGTCGTAGGGCAGCTTCGGGTACAGCGAGGTGTTGGCCGCGTAGGCCGCGATCACGATGCCCATCGTGTAGCCGTCGGGCGGCGCCTTGGCGATCAGGTCGACGCCGATGATGCTGTTCGCGCCGGGCTTGTTGTCGATCGTGATGGTCTGGCCGAGTCGCTCCTGCAGTTTCTGCGAAATCAGCCGCGCGGTCACGTCGGTGAAGCCGCCGGGCGTGTAGGGCACGATCATGCGGATCGGTTTGTTCGGCCACGCGGCTTGTGCGTGCGCCGGCGCGGCGATGAGCGCGGCGCTGCCGGCGAGCAGGCTGCCGTTGAAGCGGCGCCGGGTGATTCGGTCGGTCATCGTTTGTCTCCGGTCGTGTAGAGGTCACGCAGTTCGCGCTTCAGCACCTTGCCGATCGCGCTGCGCGGCAGCTCGGGCAAGAGCCGCAGATCGGACAGGCGCTGGGTCTTGCCGACGCGCTGGTTCAGCCATTGCATGATCTCGTCGGCGCGCGCGGCGCCGTCGCGCGGCACGACGAACGCGACCGGCGTCTCGCCCCACAACTCCGAGGGCACGCCGACCACCGCCGCATCGGCCACCGCCGGGTGCTCGCGCAGCACCGCCTCGAGGTCGCTCGGGTAGATGTTGAAGCCGCCGCTGATGACCATGTCCTTCTTGCGGTCCATCAGCACCAGAAAGCCGTCGGCATCGAAGCGGCCGACATCGCCGGTGCGGATGAAGCGCTTGCCATCGGGCGCGAACCACTCGGCCTCGCGCGTCTTTGCGGGCTGACGGTGGTAGCCGATCATCATGCCGCCCGAGTGGCCGACGACCTCGCCGGTCGACGTCGTGTCGCCTGCGGGCAGCTCGACGCCCTCCTCGTCGATCAGCCGAATGTCGTGGCCCTGTGCCGGCGGGCCGACCGTGTGCAACTTGTCGGGATGCTCGTGCGCGACCAGGATGCAGGTGCCGCCGCCTTCGGTCATGCCGTAGAACTCGAGCAGCCCGCCGGGCCAGCGCGCGAGCACGTCGGCCTTCAGCGCGGCGCTGAACGGCGCGCTGGTGCAGAACTTGAACAGCGTGCTCGAGAGGTCGTGCGCATCGAAGCACGGCAGCGCCATGAGGCGCTGGTACTGCACCGGCACCAGCATCGTGTGCGTGATGCGGTGCGCTTGCGCGAGCGCGAGGTACTTGGCCGCGTCGAACTTCGCCATCAGCACGACGGTGCCGCCGAAGCCGATCGTCGGGAAGAACACGACCAGCGTCGTGTTCGAGTACAGCGGCGTTGCGAGCAGCGTCACGCCGTCGGGACCGTACCGATAGTTCGCGCCGCGCGCGACATGCGACCAGCGCATGCCGTGCGACTGCACGATGCCCTTCGGCATGCCGGTCGTGCCCGACGAATAGATGATGTTGAACGGCGCCTCGGGTGGCACGTCGACCGGCTGCGGCCGAGCGCCTTCGGGCGCATTGTCGTCAAGCAGCCAGGCGTCGAACGCGCGACCGGGCGCGATGCCGTCGAGCGAGATGCAATCGTCGTTGTCGCCCTCACCCGCGAGCGCTTCGAGAGCGGCCGCATCGGCGAACAGCCAGCGCGCCTGCGCGTCGCCACGCATCGACGCGAAGCTCTCGGGCGTGACCGACGGTGCGAGCGGCGCGACCGCCACGCCGGCGCGCAGTGCGCCGAGAAACACCGCGGCGTAGCGCGGCGACGCATTCGCGCAGATCGTGATCGCATCGCCGGGCTGCAGGCCGTCGCGCTGCAGCGAGGCGGCGATTCGGTCCATCAGCGCGTCGAGCGCGGCGTAGCTCAGCACCTCGTCGCCCTGCACCAGCGCGGCGCGGTCGGGCCGCGCGCGGGCGTGGTCGCGCACGAGGTCGCTGAGGGTTCGGTAGGCGGGGTCGGGCGTGGCGGTCAAGGCAGTCATCGAAGGATTCGGAAGGGTCGACGCATCAGTCCGTGATGATGCCCGCGTTGCAGCGCAGCGGGTCGACTTGGCGCACGAGGGTTGTCACGGGGCGCGCCTGTCACTTTCGCGACGCGCGCGAATTCGGGCACGCGAACGCACTCGCGCGGCGCCGCGGATCGCGTCGGTGTTTGCCCTGGAAACTCGCCGCAATGGCCTTGCGCGCAGGCGGGCGGCGTTGACGTTGCCGCGTGCGTCGCCCAAGATTCGCCGCGCCACAGCACCGCTGCTTCGAAAGCACAAACGATGGACATTTTTCTGCAACAGGTGTTGAACGGGCTCACGCTCGGCGGCATCTACAGCCTCGTCGCGCTCGGCCTGACGCTGGTCTACGGCATCCTGCACGTGCCGAACTTCGCGCACGGTGCGTTCTACATGGCCGGCGCGTTCGTCTCGTTCCACCTGATGAAGGCGTTCGGGCTGAACTACTGGATCGCGATGATCGGCTCGGCGGCCTGCGTCGCGGTGCTGGCCACGCTCGCCGAGCGCCTGGTATTCCACCCGCTGCGCCATGCCAGCGGCTTGCACCCGATGATCGCGGCGATCGGCGTGCTGCTGTTCCTCGAAGCCGGCGCGCAGGCGATCTGGGGCGCCGACTTCCACCGCATGCAGACGCCCTACACCGGCATCATCGACATCGGCGGCCTCACGTTGCCGTCGCAGCGCCTGTTGATCATCGCCGGCGCGTTCACGCTGATGGTCGCGCTGCAACTGTTTCTGAAGAAGACCGTGATGGGCTCGACCATCATCGCGATGGCACAGAACCGCGACGGCGCTTCGCTGGTGGGTATCGACGCCAACAAGGTCGCGATGCTGACCTTCGCGATCTCGGGTGCGCTCGCCGCGATCGCCGCGACGCTCTATGCGCCGATCAACCTCGTGTATCCCGCGATGGGTAACCTCGTGATCACGAAAGCCTTCGTGATCATCATCCTCGGCGGCATGGGCAGCGTGCCGGGCGCGATCGTCGGCGGGCTGATCATCGGCTTCGCCGAAAGCTTCGGCGCGTTCTACCTCTCGACCGACTACAAGGACATCGTCGCGTTCGCGCTGCTGGTGATCATCCTGTCGGTGCGGCCGCAAGGCATCTTCACCAAGGGGGCGCGCTGATGAGGCTGCTTCAAGGCAAGGTCGGTTGGGGCCTGCTCGCGCTGCTCGGCCTGCTGTTCCCGTTCATCGCGAAGAACGATTACCACCTGACCGTGATGTCGACCGCCTACATCTTCGCGCTCGCGACGGTCGGCCTGAACCTGATCACCGGCTACACGGGGCAGTTCAACCTCGCGCACAGCGGCTTCATGGCGGTGGGCGCCTACACGGTGGGCATCCTGACGGTCGACCATCAGTGGCCGTTCTGGTGGGCGTTCGCGCTGTCGGGCTTTACGGCCGCGGCGCTCGGCTTCTTCGTCGGCATCGTCTCGTTGCGGCTGCGGGGCCACTTCTTCTCGATCTTCACAATGTGCGTCGGCTACATCATGTACTTGGTGATCGAGAAGTGGGAGAGCCTGACGCACGGCACGGTCGGCATCATCGGCATCCCCGCGCCGGGCGCGATCGCAGGCATCGCTTTCGACACGCCGCGCACGCTCTACTACCTCGTGTTCGTGTTCCTCGTGCTCGGCGTGTGGGTGATAAGCCGCATCGTGCGCTCGCTGATGGGCCGCACCTTCGTCGCGATCCGCAACAGCGAAGAACTAGCGGAGTCGCTCGGCATCAACCTGATGCGCAACAAGTTGCTCGCCTTCATGCTCTCGGTGTTCTACGCGGGCATGGCTGGCGGTCTGTATGCCGGCTTCGTGCGCTTTCTCGGGCCGGGCATCGCCGGGGTCGAGAACACCTTCGACATGACCATGTACATGCTGATCGGCGGCATCGGCACCTTGCTCGGCCCGTTGCTCGGCGCGATCTCGGTGCCGTGGCTGACGCAGTACCTGCAGTTCCTGCAGGAGTACCGGTTCCTGGTGTTCGGGCCGATCTTGGTGCTGCTGGTGATCTTCCTGCCGCACGGCATCGTCGGCACCTACATGGGCTGGCGCGCGCGCAAGGCGGCGCGGGCGACGCCTGCGCTTGCAAACACTTCGGCCTCGAGCGCATCGCCTGCACCCGGCGCCTCGCTGCGAGAGGGGGCGAGTCATGTCTGAGCCCATCCTGAAGGTCTCGAACCTGACCAAGCGCTTCGGCGGCCTCGCGGCCGTCAACGATGTCAGCACCGTGATCGAGACCGGCAAGATCAATGCGATCATCGGTCCGAACGGCGCCGGCAAGACGACCTTCTTCAACCTGATCGGCGGCACGCACCGGCCCAGCTCGGGCAGCATCGTGTTCAAAGGCCAGGACATCACCAGTCTGCGCACCGACCAGGTCGCGCAGCTCGGCATCTCGCGCACCTTTCAAAGCACCGCGCTGTTCGACATGGCGACCGTGCTCGACAACCTGATCGTCGGCCACCGCCTGCGCACGCGTTCCGGCCTGTGGGACGTGCTCTGGGGCAGCGCACGGCTCAAAGAAGAGGAGCGCATCTGCCGCCAGAAGGCGCGCGACGCGCTCGACTTCGTCGGCCTCTCGCACATCGCGCACCGCCTCGCCGGCGACATCACGCAGGAGGAGCGCAAGCGCGTCGCGTTCGCGCTCGCGCTCTCGACCGAGCCGACGCTGGTGATGCTCGACGAACCCGCCGGCGGCGTGAACCCGGAAGAGACAGTCGGCCTCGCGGCGCTGATCCGCAAGATGGTCGCGAGCGGTCTGACGGTGTGCCTGATCGAGCACAAGATGGACATGATCATGAGCTTGGCCGACAAGATCCTAGTGTTGAACTACGGCGAGAAGATCGCCGAAGGCACACCCGCCGAGGTGCGCGCGAACCCTGCGGTGATCGACGCCTACCTCGGCACCGACCACGCCGGCATCGACCACATGGAGGCGGCCGATGCTGGCGCTTGAGAACGTCTCGCTGAACTACGGCAGCTTTCGCGCGCTGAACGGCGTGAGCCTGAACGCGAAGGAGGGCGAGCTCGTCGTGCTGCTGGGCGCCAACGGTGCGGGCAAGAGCTCGATGTTTCTCACTGCCAGCGGCCTGCACCGGGCGGCCGGCGGCAGCATCAGGTTCCGGAACACCGAGCTGGTCGGCATGAGGCCGTCGCAGATCGTCGAGACCGGCGTGGTGCAGTGCCCGGAAGGGCGCAAGCTCTTTCCCGGCATGTCGGTGCTGAAGAACCTGATGCTCGGTGCCTACGTGCACCGCGGCGACAAGCCCGGCAACCAGAAGGTGCTCGACGAGGTGCTGGGTCTGTTCCCGATCCTGGACGAGAAGAAGGACGACGCGGCAGGTAGCTTGAGCGGCGGCCAGCAGCAGATGCTCGCGATCGGCCGCGCGATGATGGGCCGGCCGAAGGCGCTGCTGCTCGACGAGCCCTCGCTCGGTCTCGCGCCGCTGGTCGTCAAGATGGTGTTCGAGGTGATCCAGCGCATCAACCGCGCCGGCACCACGGTCCTGCTGGCCGAGCAGAACGCCTTCGCGGCGCTGAAGATCGCACACCGCGCGTACGTGATGGAAAGCGGCCGCATCGTGATGGAAGGCGATCCGCAGACCCTGCTGAACAACGACGCGGTGCGCAAGGCGTACATCGGCGCGTGATCCGAAAGACTTTCAGAAACAACCACGAAGGAGACTGACATGATTTCCAAGTTCAACCGCATCGTCGCTGCGCTCGCGGCCACCGCCGCGCTGGCCGCGCCCGCGTTCGCCCAAGAGGTCGTCAAGATCGGCTTCTCGGGCCCGCTCTCGGGCGGGGCCGCGCTCTACGGCAAGAACGTGCTCGATGGCATGAAGATGGCCGCCGACGAGATCAATGCCACCGGCTTCGAGGTGGCAGGCAAGAAGTACAAGGTCGAGATCGTCGCGCTCGACGACAAGTACAACCCGAGCGAGACCGCGATCAACGCGCAGCGCCTCGTGCAGGAGAGCAAGACCCCCGCGATCCTCGTGCCGCACTCGGGCGGGATCTACGCGCTGCAGACCAACAACGTGGCGCAGAAGTACCTGATCCTCGCGTACAGCAGCACGCCGCAGATCTCGGCCGCGAACAACAAGCTGACGCTGCGCATCCCGCCCGAGTTCACCAGCTACATCACGCCGTTCATCAAGCACGCGATGGGCAAGTACGGCAAGAACATCGCCATCGCCGATGCCGACCACGACTACGCGAAGGCCTGGAACGCCGCCTTCAAGCCGGCTTGGGAAGCGGCCGGCGGCAAGATCGTCGCCGACAACCCGATGAGCTACAACAAGGCGACCGACTTCTACAGCGGCGTCAGCCGCGCGCTCGCCGGCAAGCCCGACGTGCTGTTCATCGGCGGCGCGAGCGAGCCGACCGGCCTGGTCGTCAAACAGGCGCGCGAGCTCGGCTTCAAGGGCGGCTTCATCATCATCGACCAAGCCAAGATGGACGAGGTGCAGAAGGTCAGCGGCGGCTACGCCTCGCTCGAAGGCTCGATCGGCGTGTTGCCGGTTGTCGACGACAGCGCGGCCGACACCAAGGCCTACGTCGAGCGCTTCCACAAGCTCTACCCGGGGCGTGACCCGAGCTCGGAAGTCTCGCTGAACTACACCGCGGTGCACGTGACCGCGCTGGCGATGAAGCTCGCCGGCTCGGTGACCGACGCAACGCTGATCCGCGCGCAGCTCGACAAGGCCTTCAAGACCATCCCCGGCAAGCTGAACCCGGGCGCGGTCGACGGCGTCGACGAACGCGGCGGTTCGACGGCCGACCCGCGCGTCGCGGTCGTCGAGAATGGCAAGATCAAGGAAGTGAAGCTGAGCGCCATCAAGTAACGCGCGACTGCGTCGCACATCGGG
>JANXVK010000284.1 GCA_025351675.1 Rhizobacter sp. | reverse complement strand
GCCGCTCGATGCGCGGCCGAGCTTCTTGCCGGTCAGGTCGTCGACCACGTCGTACGTCAGGCCGAAGGTCTCGGCCTCCTTCATCGTCGCGAGCATGCCGGCGATGCCGACGCGGTTCGCGACGAAGTTCGGCGTGTCCATCGCGCGCACCACGCTCTTGCCGAGCGCGGTGGTCACGAAGGCTTCGAGCTGGTCGAGGATCTCCGGGTTCGTCGTCGGTGTGTTGATCAGCTCGACCAGCGCCATGTAGCGCGGCGGGTTGAAGAAGTGGATGCCGCAGAAGCGCGGCTTGATCTCCTCGGGCAGCACTTCCGAGAGCTTGGTGATCGACAGCCCCGAGGTGTTGCTCGCGACGATCGCATGCGGCGCGATGGCCGGCGCGATCTTTTGGTAGAGCGCGAGCTTCCAGTCCATGCGCTCGGCGATGGCCTCGATGATCAGGTCGCACTCCTTGAGCAGATCGAGGTGCTCTTCGTAGTTCGCGGGCTGGATCAGCGCGGCGTCTTCGTTGATGCCGAGCGGCGCAGGCTTGAGCTTCTTCAAGCCTTCGATCGCCTTCGTGACGATGCCGTTCTTCGGACCTTCTTTCGCCGGCAGGTCGAACAGGATCACGGGCACCTTGCAGTTGACGAGGTGGGCCGCGATCTGCGCGCCCATCACGCCGGCGCCGAGCACGGCGACCTTGCGCACTGGAAATCGATTCATCTCTACTCCTTCAGATCAAAAACAATCTCGGGCCAGCGCCGGGCCGCCCCGAGCGGCCCGAGCTCCCCTCGGGGCAAGGTGCCATAGGCGCCCACGGGTTGTCATTTACTCGACGCGAATCCACGTCTGTGTGCGGCCCAGCATCGGCGCCCCGATGTAGCCGCGCACCGCGAGCGTCTTGCCGCCGTCGCCGGGCGCCAGGCGCACCTTGTAGGTCTTGCCGTTGTTCGGATCGAGGATCTCGCCACCATCCCACATCGCTTTGTCGCTGTCGCTTTGCTTGACGGCCTTGACGATCGTCATGCCGGCGATCGGCTTGCCCTTGCGATCGTCGCTGCACTTGTCGCAGACCGACGCCGCCTTCGCCGGATCAAGCAGCTTCTCAAGCTTGCCGGTGAAGACGCCGCCGCTGTCGGTGATGCGGACCAGCGACTTCTCCTGCTTGGTCTCGTCGTCGATCGTCTTCCACAGGCCGGCCGGCGTGGCCTGCGCGTGGGCGATCGCCGAGAGCAGGCCCAGGCTCAGGGCGACGACGAGAGTCTTGGCGTGGCGAATCATGGTGTTGTCTCCTTCTTGATTTGACTCGTTTGATCAGAACAGCGCTTCTTCCATCTCCATCAGCGGCGCCGAGCCGGCACGCGCGGTGCGGATCAGTGTCGCGGTTTCCGGCAGCAGCTTGGCGAAATAGAAGCGTGCGGTGATCAGCTTGGCCTTGTAGAACGGATCGCCGCCGTCGACCTTGGCGAGCGCGACCTTCGCCATGCGCGCCCAGAAATACGCGAACATGAGGTGCCCACAGATGCGCAGGTAATCGACCGCCGCTGCGCCCACTTCGTCGGGGTTCTTGAAGGCCTTCATGCCGATCTCGGTCGTCAGCTTGGTGACCTTGTCGCCGAGGTCGGCGAGCGGGTTGACGAACTCCTGCATGGCCTCATCCGTGCCCTCGTCTTCGACGAACCGGGCCACGAGCTTGCCGAACTTTTTCAGCTTCTCGCCGTTGTCGCCGAGCACCTTGCGGCCGAGCAGATCGAGCGACTGGATCGTGTTCGTGCCCTCGTAGATCATGTTGATGCGCGCGTCGCGCACGAACTGCTCCATGCCCCACTCGCGGATGTAGCCGTGGCCGCCGAAGACCTGCATGCAGTGCGAGGTCGCGATCCAGGCGTTGTCGGTAAAGAAGGCCTTCACGATCGGCGTGACCAGCGCGACCATGTCGGCGCATTCGGCGCGCACGGCTTGGTCGTCGCTGTGCAGTTCCTTGTCGATCTGCAGCGTCGTCCACATCGCCAGCGCGCGGCCGCCTTCGGCATAGGCGCGTGCGGTCAGCAGCATCTTGCGCACGTCGGGGTGCACGATGATCTTGTCGGCGGCAAGCTCCGGGTTCTTTACGCCCGACAGCGAACGCATCTGGATGCGGTCTTTCGCATACGCCACCGCGTTCTGGTACGCCACTTCGGTCAGGCCGAGCGACTGCATGCCGACGCCCAGGCGCGCCGCATTCATCATCACGAACATCGCCGCCAGGCCCTTGTTCGGCTGGCCGACCAGCGTGCCGGTCGCGCCGTCCAGGTTGATCTGCGCGGTCGCGTTGCCGTGGATGCCCATCTTGTGCTCGAGCCCGCCGCAGAAGATGGTGTTGCGCTCGCCGAGCGAGCCGTCGGCCTTGACGAGGAACTTCGGCACCACAAACAGCGAAATGCCCTTCGAGCCGGCCGGTGCGTCGGGCAGGCGCGCGAGCACGAGGTGGATGATGTTCTCGGCCAGATCGTGTTCGCCGGCCGAGATGAAGATCTTGTTGCCGGTGATCTTGTAGCTGCCGTCCGCCTGCGGCTCGGCCTTGCTGCGCAACATCCCGAGGTCGGTACCGCAGTGCGACTCGGTCAGGCACATCGTGCCGGTCCAGTGGCCGCTGGTGATCTTGGGCAGGTAGGTCTTCTTCTGCGCGTCCGAGCCGTGCGCATGCAGCGCCTCATAGGCGCCGTGCGAGAGCCCCGGGTA
>JANXVK010000267.1 GCA_025351675.1 Rhizobacter sp. | reverse complement strand
AACCCGGTTGTCCCAGGTGTATCCCATGCCGCCCCAGTACTGCAGGCACGCATCGGGAATCGTGCGCAGCATGCGGCTCGACTTGAGCTTGGCCATCGAGGCCCACTCGGTCACGTCCTTGCCGGCCACATAGCTTTCGGTCGCCATGTAGACGAGGCCGCGCAGCGCTTCGATCTCGGTTTTCAGCTCGGCCAATTTGAAGTGCACGACCTGGTTGTCGAGAACGCTCTTGCCGAAGATCTGACGCTCGCGGGTGTATTCGATGGTCTCGTCGATGCAGTTCGAAAGGCCCTGGATCGCGTTCGCGGCGGCCCACAGCCGCTCCTCCTGGAACTGCATCATCTGGTAGGTGAAGCCCATGCCCTCCTGGCCGATCAGGTTGCGCTGCGGCACGCGCACGCCGTCGAAGTGGATCAGGCCGGTGTCGCTGGCCATCATGCCGATCTTGCGGATCTTGCTTGCGCGTTCGACGCCGGGCGCGTTCATCGGCACCATGATCAAGCTCTTGTTCTTGTGCGCCGCGCCTTCGGAGGTGTTCGCCAGCACGCACATCCAGTCGGCCTGCAGCGAGTTGGTGATCCACATCTTGCCGCCGTTGATCACGTAATCGCCGCCGTCCTTTTTCGCGGTGGTCTTGATGCTCGCCACGTCGGAGCCGGCACCGGGCTCCGAGACGCCGATGCAGCCCACCGCATCGCCGCTGATCGCCGGCGCGAGGAACTCGCGGCGCAACTCGTCGGAGCCGAAGCGGGTGAGCGCCGGGGTCGCCATGTCGGTCTGCACGCCGACCGCCATCGGGATCGCGCCGCAGTCGCAGTGGCCCAGCGCCTCGGCCATCACGACCGAGTACGAATAGTCGAGCGCCATGCCGCCGTAGTCGGTCGGCTTGGTCAGGCCGAGCAGGCCCAGGTCGCCGAGCTTCTTGAACACCTCGTGCGCGGGGAAGGCTTCGGCCGCCTCCCACTCGTCGACGTGCGGGTTGATCTCTTCATCGATGAAGCGCTTCAGCGTGCGGCGGATCTCTTCGTGCTCGTGGGTCAGTTGCATGGTGTCTGTCTCCTTGTCTTTCAGGGCCGCGCCACGCCGAATTGCATCGGGTGCAGCGTGCGGCGTCGTGCTTCATCGCACAGCGCGAGGGTCAGGGCGAGCACGCGGCGCGTGTCGCGTGGGTCGATCAGCCCGTCGTCGAGCAGCAGCCCGGACGTGTAGAACGCGTGCATCTGGCGCTCGAAGGTCGCGACGATCTTCGCGCTCATCAAAGCGAGCTTGTCTTCGTCGACCGGCACGCCCTTGCGCGCCGCACCTTCGCGCATCACGATCTCCATCGTGCCGGCGGCTTGCTGCGGGCCCATCACGGCGGTGCGCGCATTCGGCCAGCTGAACGCGAAGCGCGGATGAAAGCCGCGCCCGCACATGCCGTAGTTGCCGGCGCCGAACGACGCGCCGCAGTGGATCGTGATCTGCGGCACCGTCGCGTTCGACAACGCCTGGATCTGCTTCGCGCCATGCTTGATCATGCCGGCGCGTTCGGCCTCGGTGCCGACGATGAAGCCGGTCGTGTTCTGCAGGTAGACGATGGCCGTGCCCGTTTGACAGCAGCTCTGGATGAAGTGCGTGACCTTGGTGCTGCCGGCTGGGTCGAGCGGGCCGTTGTTCGTGACGATGCCAATGCGCGTGCCGGCGATCGCCGCGTAGCCGCAGACGGTCGCCGGGCCATGGTCGGGCTTGAACTCGAGAAAATCGGAGTCGTCGACGAGGCGCGCGATCACGTGGCGCATCTCGACCGGCTTCTTCATGTCGGCGGCAAACAGGCCGAGCAGGTCGTCGGCCTCGAACTTCGGCGGCGCGCCGTCGGGCCAGGAGGCTTGTGGTTGCCAGCCGAGCGTGGCGACCAGTTCGCGTGCGAGGCCGAGCGCGTGGGCGTCGTCGTCGGCGACGTAGTCGGCGAGACCGGAGACGGTCGCGTGCATGTCGGCGCCGCCGAGCGCCTCGTCGGTCGCGATCTCGCCGGTTGCCGCCTTGAGCAGCGGCGGCCCGGCGAGAAAGGCGCGGGCACGGCCGCGCACCATGATCACGTGATCGGAGAGGCCGGTCATGTACGCGCCGCCCGCCGTCGACGAGCCGTGCACGACTGCAATCACCGGCAGCCCGGCCGCCGAGAGCCGCGCCAACATCCAGAACGCGCTGCCGCCGTGGATGAACTGCTCGACCTTGTAGTTCATCAGGTTCGCGCCGGCCGATTCGACCAGGTGCACGAACGGCAAACGGTTCTCCAGCGCGATCGCCTGCGCGCGCTGCAGCTTCTCGAGCCCCTTCGGCTGCAGCGCGCCCGCGTCGATGCCGGCATCGTCGGCGACCAGCATCACTCGTGTGCCGGCGATCACGCCGATGCCGCAGATCGTGCCGCCGCCGGGAATGGATTGCTCCGCGTCGGGCACATCCTGCAGCCAGCCGGCCAGCGTCGAGAGTTCGAGGAAGGGCAGGCCGGGGTCGAGCAAACGGGCGACGCGCTCGCGCGGCAGCAACTGGCCGCGTCTGTCGAACAGCGGCTGCGCGCGCGCGCTGGCAGCGCGGGTGCGCGCCTCGAGCGCGCGCCACTGCGCGATCAGGTCGAGCGCGTGGGCGCGATTGGCGGCGAAGGCGTCGCTGCCGGTGTCGAGGCGCAGGTCGAGGGTCGGCATGGTCAGCCTTGCAGCACCTTGGGCGTCGTCGCGAGGTGGAAGCCGTCGAACGCCTCAGTGCTGCCGCCGGTGCCGACCTCGGGCCAGATGCGCTTCGCGTTCGGCGCCGCGCCATCGATGCGCAGGCACGCGCCCGAGATGAACGCCGCCGCCGGCGAGAGCAGGAACACGATCGCCGCCGAGACCTCGCTTTCGGTGCCCAGGCGCTGCAGTGGCACGAGCGTCTTCATGCCGCGGATCGTCTCGCGCATCGCGGGCGGGTACTGGTCCATGCCGCTCGATGCGATCCAGCCCGGTGCGACCGCGTTTACGCGGATCGGCGCCCATTCGAGCGCCGCCGTCTCGGTGAGGTTGAGCATGCCGGCGCGCGCCGCGCCCGAGTGGCCCATGCCGGGCATGTCGCCCCAGATGTCGGCGATGATGTTGACGATCGCGCCGCCGTTGATGTCAGCCCCCGGGCGCGGTGTACCGTGCCCACCCGCCGAGGGGGTCGGCGGCTCGCTTGGGAGCGGCCCGGCGCTCGCCGCCGCGCCCATCCACTGCGTCATGCATTCGCGCGCCATCAGGAATCCGCCGGTCAGGTTGTTGCGCACGACCGCGTCCCAGCCCTTCGCGCTGATCGCCGACAGCGGCGACGGGAACTGGCCGCCGGCGTTGTTGACGAGGCCGTCGATGCGGCCGTGGCGTGCGAGTACCTGCGTGATCGTCGCGCGCACCGCGTCTTCTTCGCGGATGTCGCAGATGTGCGTCGAGCACACGCCGCCCACTGCCTCGATCTCGGCGCGCACCGCATCCAGCTTCTCGCACCTGCGCCCGACGATCGCGACCGCCGCGCCGAGCGCCGCGAGCTCGTGCGCCGTGCAGCGCTCGATGCCCGAGCCGCCGCCGGTCACGATCGCCACCTTGCCGGCGAACAGGCCCGGTTGAAACACCGAACGGTAAGAAGACATTCAAGCCCCGAAAATCGATTCAAGCAAGCACTTGCTTGGTGAGTTGCGAGCGAGTGTGCCCCTCGCCATAATGCGTTGTCAATTGGAGACCCCACCATGGCCAACGCGATGATCTTCGACGCTGTGCGCACGCCGCGCGGCAAGGGCAAGAAAGACGGCAGCCTGCACGAGGTCAAGCCGGTCGATCTGCTCGCCGGTTTGCTGACCAAGTTGCAGAAGCGCCTCGACTTCGATCCGGCGCAGCTCGACGACGTCGTCATGGGCGTGGTCTCGCCGGTCGGCGAACAAGGCTCGGTGATCGCGAAGACGGCGGCGCTGAAGGCGGGCTGGGATTTCAAGGTCGCCGGCATGCAGATCAACCGCTTCTGCGCCTCGGGCCTGGAGGCCGTGAACATCGCAGCGCAGAAGGTGGCGAGCGGCTGGGAAGACATGGTGGTCGCCGGCGGCGTCGAGAGCATGTCGCGCGTGCCGATCGGCTCTGACGGCGGCGCTTGGGCGCAAGACCCGGAGACCAACTTCGCGATCGGCTTCGTGCCGCAAGGCATCGGTGCCGACCTGATCGCGACGCTCGCCGGTTGGAGCCGCGACGATGTCGATCTTTTCGCGTTGACTTCGCAGCAGCGCGCCGCGGCGGCTCAGGCCGAAGGGCGCTTTGACCGATCGGTGCTGTCGGTCGACGACGCGATCGGCTTGGCCGTGCTCGAACGCGACGAGTTCATCAAGCCGCGCACCACGCTCGAAGGCCTCGGTTCGCTGAAGCTCGCGTTCGATTCGCTCGGCGCGATGGGCTTCGATGCGGTCGCGCTGGCGCGCTACCCGCAGGTCGAGCGCATCCGGCATGTGCACACGGCCGGCAACTCGTCGGGCATCGTCGATGGCGCGGCGGCCGTGCTGATCGGCAGCGAGGCGAAGGGCCGCGAGATGGGGCTGACGCCGCGCGGGCGCATCGTCGCCACCGCGCTGTCGGGCGCCGATCCGACCATCATGCTGACCGGCCCGATGCCGGCGACGCGCAAGGCGCTCGCGAAGGCCGGTCTGACGTTAGCCGACATCGACTTGTTCGAGGTCAACGAGGCCTTTGCCGCGGTGCCGATGCGCTTCATGCTCGAGATGGGCGTACCGCACGAGAAGGTCAACGTCAACGGCGGCGCGATCGCGCTCGGCCACCCGCTGGGCGCGACCGGCGCTATGCTGGTCGGCACCTTGCTCGACGAGCTGGAGCGGCGTCAACTCAAGCGCGGCTTGGTCACGCTGTGCGTCGGCGGTGGCATGGGCATCGCGACCATCATCGAGCGGGTCTGACCGGCCGAGCGCCGGGCCGCTCCCAAGCCGGCCGGCGTCCCCTCGGGGGACCGGCCAATGTATTCATTGGACGAGGGGTTCACATCCTTATGGAAACGCTGCGCTACGAACTGGCCGATGACGGCATCGCGACCATCACCTTCGACGAGCAGGGCTCGCCCGTCAACACGATGACGCTGCAGTGGCAGCACGATCTGGCGGAAGCGGCCGATTGCCTGGTGCGCGACAAGGAGAAAATCAGGGGCGTTTTGCTCGCGCCGGCGAAGAAGGTGCTCTTCGCCGACGCGAGCAAAACGCCCCTGATCTTCTCCTTGTCGCGCACCAGGCAATCGGCCGCTCCCGCCAGATCGTGCTGCCACTGCAGCGTCATCGTGTTGACGGGCGAGCCCTGCGCGTCGAAGGTGATGGTCGCGATGCCGTCATCGGCCAGTTCG
>JANXVK010000265.1 GCA_025351675.1 Rhizobacter sp. | reverse complement strand
CCAAACAAAATCGGCCTACAACCCACGCCAATGCTTGATCTCAGGCTCGGCATGACTCATTTAACCGGACAGTAGTGAGCCGAACTGAAGGCCCAGGCAGAGCAGGATCAAAAATCCTACGACAGTCTCAACTATCGCGACGACCAGTTTGACCTGTCCGACGCGGCGCTGGCGATCGCCATTGCACTACTGGCGGTGGCAGCATTGACGAAAATCTGGTGGATGTATTGGCTTTCGTGGGTACCCATCAGCTTCGGTGCACTGATGGGCTTGTCAGGCCTGTTCGGCTGGGCGTTGCATCCCGACACTCTGACCCGCCTGCTGTCCTAGCCAGCGCACTCAGTCCCTATCGTTGCCACGTTCGTGCCCACTGCAGGCGAAGAAACCCGACCACGGCAACGAGTTCAGAGGTTGGAACCTGCCCGTCGCCAGCGGCAGCTGTTGGCCGGCAGTGTGAGTACGTCGCCGTATTGGCAAGCTGACTTTGGAGCTTGCTATGGTGTGCGATCTCGCCGGATACGCAGATCAGACGTGGCGCGATCACGCGGCGTCGTTGAGTTTCCAGTCATAGGGCAGAAAGCTGATTTCTGCGCGCCGGTCGCGCACACGTTCCCGGTTGGCTTGCGCGTCGGCGAGCGAGTTGGCATACCGTGACAGGAAGGCCGGCAACGACGCGATGCCATGGTGGCCGAGGTTGAAGTCACCGCCATACCAATCGAATATCTTCGACACTTCGAGGCGCCCTGCGGCGGCGTCGAAGCGATTGCGCGTGCGGTCGCTCATGAAGCGCGATGCCTGCTCGTCAAGTTGCCCATCGAGCCGCTCGGCGACGAACGCTTCCTCGCGCAGCGGTGGACAACCGATGCTCGCGCAATTGACGACGAAATGTACGCGCGGGTCGTCGAAGCGGCCTCGCTCGCGCAGCATGCCGTGCTCAATGTCGTCGAGCGAGACCTTGCCACCCAGCAAGGGGATCCACTTCGGCTTCCAAGGGCTGCTCAACACGCTGCCGAGGTCTTTGATCGACGAGAGCTCGGGGTACTTCGTGAGGATCAACTCGACCGTGAACGCGTTGTAGCCGTTGATCAGGAAGGCCATCTGCTGCGGCCTGTCGAAGGCCTTGAAGGCGGCCTCGCTGACGGTGGACAGGCTGTCACGGTATACCCGCAGCGCCGCGCGGTCGATCTTGAAGCCCCGGTAGCGCACTTGGGAGGCTTGCCCGCCACGCAGCGGCACGACATGCTTGCGAAGCAAAGCGGTCCAGGCTGCGTGTGTTTGGTCGAAATCCGAAGCGCGCGTGCCAGATACGGCCACCGCCGCGGCAACACCCAGCATCCAGCGGCGCCGATCAAGCAGGGTCACGCGCAGCGCCCATCACGCATCAGCGACGGCTCTGCTGCTCGAAGCGGGTGGCGAACTCCCGCATGCGAGAGTGGTTCTTGCCGAAGTCGATGAGACCGAACAGCGAACGTGACCGAAAGTCGATGCGCTGCGCCTGCGGATCGATCCTGAAATCGAGTTGGTCCCTGAAGCCGACCGGCGTGGTGAAGATCAGTTCGAGTGCCAGGGGTTCGGTGCGCACGCTCGTTGCCTCGGGAAAGCTCGCTACAGTGGCCTGCAGCAGCGCCATGGCGTTCGCCGGTGTGCCGGAGTAGTGCAGCGGCATCAGGTTGCCGGTGCCCCGCGAGTTCACACAGTTGCTGGGGAGAAAGCAACCCAAGTCCTGATTGCCGGAATCGGACGCGCCGACGGAGTGCGATGTCGGTGCTGTCCCAGCACAAGCACCCAGAAAAATGGCTAGCGCCAGAACTCCGAACTTGAACTTCATCAAACTGCCTCTTGGCTTCATGTCTGCGCAACTATGACCCATTATCGAGTCTCGCGACGAGACCCTGCTGCAAGCGATGTCTCAGCGATGAGCAACCCGAATGCTGACAGTGCCCGCTTTGAGAGCGATCACTCCGGGCCACGAATGTGTGGGGCTGAGTTGGGTCTGCAGTGACAGATCGGGCAGCAGAGCAGCAGGCAATCGGTCGGCTTCGACGCGTTTGATTGCAGTCCCGCGTGGGCATCGCTGCCCGTCTGTCACCGGCAATGTCGGCAGTACATTGAATCCGGTCTCTGGTGGCACGGCAGCCTTTGCACCTGGAGGGCAGCAACCTAGCGTACACCGCGCATTCGATGGCCGGCTGCGACCGGCGGTAGACGCTGCCTAGCAGACTTCCACGGTCGACTGCGTACTAGGAATCTGTTCTCCGGCGCCCGGCTCTGATTCGAAGCTCATTCAAGCTCCCGCAGATCATCAGCAGCGACTCAGCGGTTGTATTGCTCATCTCGTTCAGTGGGGAATGCAGGCGTCTGCTGGCGTACTTTGGCGACGGACAGGGCCTGTTAATCCGTAGGTCCCGGGTTCGAGCCCAGGTCGGGGAGCCATAGTTTGCAAGGGGTCTGACAGTGATGTCGGGCCCCTTTTGCTTTTCTGCCGGTTCATTGAGGGCCGGCACCGAGCCGCTCGGACTCGGATCCGATGGGCTGACTCAACGACTTTCCGCACAACCCAGTAATCCCGTCCCCCAACGTGTGTGTTTACACTTTGTTGCATGCGTGCAAGGGTCGCGGCTTCGACTCCGATGTTGGGCTGCAGCTCCGAGCGCTCCGCCGCAGTCGGTGCACAACATGAACCGCCCCGGGATTCGTGGAGGCTGTTTGGTTTAAGTCAGGCCGCCACCGTGGCGGCTTGACTGGCGAGATGGCGGTAGTAGTTTGCCTCAGCCTCTGCGGGCGGAATGTAGCCGATGGGTTCGAGCAAGCGATGGTT
>JANXVK010000194.1 GCA_025351675.1 Rhizobacter sp. | reverse complement strand
CATGGAGAGAGCTCCAAAAACGAGGTGAGGGAAATAGGGTGCGCAGGCGCCGCATTTGGCAGGCACACATCACACTGACGTCGCACCGAGGTTGACGTCCGTTCGGAATTATCGGCAGCACAACGGCACGCTTGAGCCCTGCTACACTTTTGCGCATGTTCATTCCGCGCAACCTCACGACAGGGTCGAACGACCGGGGAGCCTGGCCTTGGCGGGGCCGAGCCGCCGGCGCGTAAGCGCCTGTCTTGCTGCGGTCGGCGCTCACGGCGCCGGTGCCTCCCGAGAGAATCTTTAACGCGGTGCAGCTTCGCCCGCGTCGGCCTGTGGAGGGCCGTTGAACATGATCACCGAACTCGAATTCAAGAGCCTGGCGAGCCAGGGCTACAACCGCATCCCGTTGATCGCCGAGGCGTTCGCGGACCTTGAAACCCCGCTGTCTCTGTATCTGAAGCTGGCGTACGCGAGCGGCGGCGGCAAGCACAGCTTCCTGCTCGAATCGGTGGTCGGCGGCGAGCGCTTCGGGCGCTACTCGTTCATCGGGCTGCCGGCCAAGACACTGCTGCGCGCAACCGGGTTCAAGACCGAGGTCGTGACGAACGGTGCGGTGGTCGAAACGCACGACGGCAATCCGCTCGACTTCATCGCCGACTACCAGCTGCGCTTCAAGGTCGCGCTGCGACCGGGCATGCCGCGCTTCTGCGGCGGCCTCGCTGGCTACTTCGGCTACGACGCGGTGCGCTTCATCGAGCCCAAGCTCGCGAAGACCGAGAAGACCGGCGGCATTGATACGCCCGACATCCTCTTGCTGCAGTGCGAAGAACTCGCGGTAATCGACAACCTCTCCGGTCGCCTCTACCTGATCGTCTACGCCGACCCGGGCCAGCCGGAGGCGTTCCACAACGCGAAGCGCCGCTTGGCCGAGCTCGGCGACAAGCTGAAGTACAGCGTCACCGCGCCGGCCGTGAAGCGCGGCGCGGCGCACGACGTCGAGCGCGAGTTCGGCAAGGACGCCTACATCGCCGCGGTGCTGCGCGCGAAGGAATACATCGCCGCCGGCGACATGATGCAGGTGCAGGTCGGCCAGCGGCTGCGCAAGCGCTACACCGAGTCGCCGCTGAGCCTGTACCGGGCGCTGCGCTCACTGAATCCGTCGCCGTACATGTATTTCTACGACATGGGCGAGTTCCAGATCGTCGGCGCCTCGCCCGAGATTCTCGTGCGTCAGGAGCACACGCCGGAGGGCGACAAGGTGACGATCCGCCCGCTCGCCGGCACGCGCCCGCGCGGCGCAACGCCCGAGCTTGACAAGGCGCTCGAAGCCGAGCTGAAGGGCGACCCGAAGGAACGCGCAGAGCACGTGATGTTGATCGACCTCGCGCGCAACGACATCGGCCGGATCGCCAAGACCGGCAGCGTGAAGGTCACCGAGGCCTTCAAGGTCGAGCGCTACTCGCACGTGATGCACATCGTCAGCAACGTCGAAGGGCTGCTCAAAGACGGCATGACCAGCCTGGACGTTCTGCGCGCCACCTTCCCGGCCGGCACGCTGACCGGTGCGCCGAAGATCCGCGCGATGGAGATCATCGACGAGCTGGAGCCGGTCAAGCGCGGCATCTACGGTGGTGCGTGCGGTTACCTCAGCTTCGCCGGCGACATGGACGTCGCGATCGCTATCCGCACCGGCATCGTGAAGGACCAGGTGTTGTATGTACAGGCGGCCGCCGGCGTGGTCGCCGATTCGGTGCCCGAGCTCGAATGGAAAGAGACCGAGGCAAAGGCGCGCGCCCTGATCCGCGCGGCCGAACTCGTCGAGGAGGGCTTCTGACATGCTCCTCATGATCGATAACTACGACTCGTTCACCTTCAACCTCGTCCAGTATTTTGCCGAACTCGGCGAGGACGTGCGCGTGCTGCGCAACGACGAAATCGACGTGGCCGGCATCGCGTCGATGCGGCCCGACAAGCTGGTGCTCTCGCCCGGCCCGTGCTCACCGGCCGAGGCGGGGGTGTGCATCGCCGCGATCGAGGCCTTCACCGGCAAGATGCCGATCCTCGGCGTGTGCCTCGGGCATCAGGCGATCGGCGCGGCGCTCGGCGGCAGGGTGATCCGGGCGAAAACGCAGATGCACGGCAAGACCGATGTCATCACGACCGACGAACGTGGCGTCTACACCGCGCTGCCGAAGGCGTTCACCGTAATCCGCTACCACTCGCTCGTGATCGAACGCGAGACGCTGCCGACGATGCTCGACGTGACCGCGACCTCGCAAGACGGCGAGATCATGGGCGTGCGACACCGCGAACTCGCCGGTACGAAAACGCCGCTCGAAGGCGTGCAGTTCCATCCGGAATCGATCCTGACCGAGCATGGGCACGCGATGCTGAAGAACTTTCTGGAGTTGCGCGCATGAAGACCGTCGACCTTCGCTCGGATACTGTCACGCAACCGACGCCGGCGATGCGCGCCACCATGCTCGAAGCGCCGCTCGGCGACGACGTGTTCGCGGACGACCCGACCGTCAACGCGCTGCAATCGCGCATTGCCGAACTGCTCGGCAAGGAAGCGGCGCTGTTCGTTCCGACCGGCACGCAGAGCAATCTGGTCGCGATCATGAGTCACTGCGGGCGCGGCGACGAGTACCTCGTCGGGCAGATGGCGCACACCTATCGCTGGGAAGGCGGCGGCGCCGCGGTACTCGGCAGCGTGCAGCCGCAGCCGCTCGAGCACCAGAGCGACGGGACGCTGGCGATTGCGGACATCGAGGCCGCCATCAAGCCCGACGATTCGCACTTCGCGCGCAGCCGCCTGTTGACGCTGGAAAACACGATCGGCGGCAAGGTGCTGCCGTTGGCTTACGTGGCCGACGCGACCGCACTCGCGCGCCGGCGCGGACTCGCGACGCACCTCGACGGCGCGCGGCTGTTCAACGCGGCAGTCGCCGGTGTTGCGGCTCTCGGAGGCGATCCGCGCGCGAAGGCGCGCGAGATCGCGACGCACTTCGACAGCGTCTCCGTGTGCTTCTCGAAGGGCCTGGGCGCCCCGGTGGGTTCGGCGCTGGTGGGCTCGAAAGAATTCATTCGCGCCGCTCACCGTTGGCGCAAGATGCTCGGCGGCGGCATGCGGCAGTCGGGCGTGCTCGCGGCCGCGGCGCTGCATGCGCTCGATCACCACATCGACCGGCTGGCCGACGACCACGCGCTCGCGAGGCGCCTCGCCGAAGGTCTCGCGGGGTTGCCCGGCATGACCGTCGAAGCGCCGCAAACCAATATCGTGTTCGCCGACTTGCATGGCCCGCTTGCCGCGGGGCTGATGGCGCACCTGAGTTCGCGCGGCGTGCTCGCCACCGGTTCCTTCTATGTCCAAAGCAGTCGGCTGCGCTTCGTCACGCACCTCGATGTCGACGCGGCCGGCGTCGACCGCGCGGTCGCCGCGGTGCGCGAACACCTGATGACCGCCTGAGGAAGACACGATCATGATCAACGACC
>JANXVK010000430.1 GCA_025351675.1 Rhizobacter sp. | reverse complement strand
CCCGCGCACGCGTCGGCAACGCCGACCGCCACGGAAAGCAAGGCCGAGATGGCCCGCGACGAATCGCACGCACCGACCACGCAGCGCACCGACAAGGTCGCCGATGCGCGCCCGGCGGCGCTCGGCGCGTTGCTGGCCCCGATCGCCGCGCAGCCCGAGCGCTGGACGTGGGAGCGCCGCGGCGCGCCCCAGCCGATCGGCCCGGCGCTGCAGCGCTGGCTGGCGCGGCTCGACGCCGCCACGTCGAGCGCGCGCTGGCGCCCCGCCGCCGAGACCGCCGCGTCGGGCGAGACCGCCGTGCTGCGCCTGTACCGCGACGGCATGCTGGCCGCGACGCTGCGGCTCGACGATGAGACCGTCGGGCTCACGCCCGGGCCGCGCACGGCGCTGCCGCCGGCGACGCTTGCCACGCTGAAGCAGGCGCTCGACGACGCCACCCGCTGAGTTCGGCGCCGGCAACCCACCGGCCCGGGCGGCGGCTGACCGTTATCATGGTAGGTTTTGCGCGCCTCCTCGATGCCCGACTCTGTTGAACCCACTGCCGCACGCTCGTCGCCGCTCGAAGCGACGATGATCCGCGTGCGCGGTGCGCGCACCCACAACCTGAAGAACATCGACCTCGACATCCCGCGCAACCAGCTCGTGGTGATCACCGGTCTGTCGGGTTCGGGCAAGAGCTCGCTGGCGTTCGACACGCTGTATGCCGAGGGGCAACGGCGCTATGTCGAGAGCCTGTCGGCGTATGCGCGGCAGTTTCTGCAGCTGATGGACAAGCCCGATGTCGACGTCATCGAGGGCCTCTCGCCCGCGATCAGCATCGAGCAGAAGGCGACCTCGCACAACCCGCGCTCGACGGTCGGCACCGTGACCGAGATCCACGACTACGTGCGCCTGCTCTATGCGCGCGCGGGCACGCCGTTCTGCCCCGACCACCATTTGCCGCTGCAGGCTCAGAGCGTGAGCCAGATGGTCGACGCGGTGCTGGCGCTGCCCGAAGGCACGCGGTTGATGGTGCTCGCGCCGGTCGCGCGCGACCGCAAGGGCGAGTTCGCCGAGCTGTTCACCGAAATGCAGGCCAAGGGCTACGTGCGTTTCCGCGTCGACGGCACGGCCTACGAGGCCACCGAGGTGCCGAAGCTTCAGCGTGCCGAGAAGCACGACATCGACGTGGTGATCGACCGCATCAAGGTGCAGCCCGGCCTTGAACAGCGCCTGGCGGAGAGCTTCGAAGCCGCGCTGCGGATCGCCGATGGCCGCGCGATGGCGCTCGAGATGGACAGCGGCGGCATCGACGAAGCGGGGCGGCAGGTGGCGCCCCGCGAGCATCTGTTCTCCAGCAAGTTCGCCTGCCCGGTCTGCAGCTACAGCCTGAGCGAACTCGAGCCGCGGCTGTTCTCGTTCAACTCGCCGGTCGGCGCCTGCCCGACCTGCGACGGCCTCGGCCAAACGACCGTGTTCGACGCCGATCGCGTCGTCGCGTTCCCGTCGCTGAGCTTGGCGAGCGGCGCGGTGAAGGGCTGGGACCGGCGCAACGCCTACACCTTCTCGCTGCTCGAAAGTGTCGCGAAGCACTACGCGTTCGACATCGACACCGCGTTCGAGGAGCTGCCGCCCAGCGCGCAGACCGTGCTGCTGCGCGGCTCGGGCGCGACCGACATCGAGTTCGTCTACACCGCCGAGGGCGATGGCAAGAGCGGCCGAGGCAAGCAGCGCGCCGTCAAGCGCTCGCACCCGTTCGAGGGCATTCTGCCGAACCTCGAACGGCGCTTCCGCGAGACCGATTCGGCGGCCGTGCGCGAAGACCTGATGCGCTACCAGAGCGCCAAGCCCTGCCCCGATTGCGACGGCACGCGACTGCGCCGCGAGGCCCGCAACGTGTTCCTGGTCGACCCGACCAACGATGCGAAGGAGCCGATCTTTCGCGTCGAGCACTTCACCTTGCGCGAGTGCCTCGCGTACTTCGAGACGCTCACGCTGCAAGGCGCGAAGGCCGAAATCGCCGACAAGGTCGTGCGCGAGATCCGTTCGCGGCTGAAGTTTCTGAACGACGTGGGCCTTAATTATCTGAGCCTCGACCGCAATGCCGATTCGCTCTCGGGCGGTGAATCACAACGCATCCGGCTCGCGTCGCAGATAGGCTCGGGGCTGACCGGTGTGATGTACGTGCTCGACGAGCCCAGCATCGGCTTGCACCAGCGCGACAACGAGCGCCTGATCGGCACCTTGCGCCACCTGCGCAACATCGGCAACAGCGTGCTGGTGGTCGAACACGACGAAGACGCGATTTTGGCCGCCGACCACGTCATCGACATGGGCCCGGGCGCCGGCGTGCACGGCGGCCGCGTGATGGCGCAGGGTACCGCCGCCGAGGTCGCGGCGAACCCGAATTCACTCACAGGTCAGTATCTGTCGCGCCAGCGGCGCATCGCGGTGCCGGCCAAGCGCCACACGCTCGCCGACACGGCCGAGCCGCAGGTGCTGCGCATCGTCAACGCGCGCGGCAACAACCTGAAGAACGTCAGCGTCGAGATCCCGGTCGGCCTGCTGACTTGCGTGACGGGCGTGTCGGGTTCGGGCAAGAGCACGCTGGTCAACGACACGCTGTACGCGACGGTGGCGCGCAAGCTCTACAACAGCCACACCGAGCCCGAGCCGGTCGATGCGATCGAGGGGCTCGACACCTTCGACAAGGTCATCAACGTCGACCAGAGCCCGATCGGCCGCACACCGCGCAGCAACCCGGCCACCTACACCGGCATGTTCACGCCGATCCGCGAACTCTTCGCCGAGATGAACACCGCGAAGGAACGCGGCTACGGCCCGGGGCGCTTCAGCTTCAACGTCGCCGGCGGGCGCTGCGAGGCCTGCCAGGGCGACGGCGTGCTGAAGGTCGAAATGCACTTTCTGCCCGACG
>JANXVK010000217.1 GCA_025351675.1 Rhizobacter sp. | reverse complement strand
TCGACGCCATAGGCGCGCACCGGCTGACCGATCTTCAACGCGCCAAGCCGGCGGATCACCCACGGCCCGAACGCCAGGCCGATCAGCAGCGCCGTCAGCGCCGCCATCACGGCGCGGAAAGTGATGTACTGGAAGACGCGGAAGAAGCCGAACTCCGGCGACAGCGTCTGCAGCCAGTTGGCGAGGCTAAGCAGCATGGGCTTGTTCTCCCGACTCGATGAGAGCCACCACCACTTGTTCGGTTTTCATGAAACGCGAGCCTTTGACGACAACCGTCGCGCAGACGGGCGCCTGTGGCAAGGCGGTCAGCAGGCTCGCCATGTCGTGGAAATGACGCGAACCGCTGAAGGCTTCGGCCGTGTGCGTGCTCGCGGTACCGACCGTCCACAGCACATCGATGCCGCGCGCCTTCGCGAACGCGCCGACCTCGCGGTGAAACGCCGGGCCGTTGTCGCCGACTTCGCCCATGTCGCCGAGCACCAGCCAGCGCGGGCCGGGCAGCGTGGCGAGCACCTCGATCGCGGCGCGCACCGAATCCGGATTCGCGTTGTAAGTGTCGTCGATCAGCGTGATGCGCTGGCCGTCACGCCGGTAGCTCTTCACCTGCGAGCGCCCCTTGACCGCCGCGAAGTTCTCGAGCCCGCGGCGGATCGCATCGAGCGGGCAACCGGCGGCGAGCGCACAGGCGGTCGCGGCCAACGCGTTCTTGACGTTGTGCCAACCGGCGACTTGCAGTTGGACCGTCGATGCGCCGGCCGGCGTCTGCAGCAGCAGCGCCCAATGGTCGCCGACCCATTCGGCGTGGCAGGTCACGTCGGCCGGCCCCGTGAGCGCGAAGGTCAGCGACGGGCGGTTGCCGGCGAGGTTGTGCCAGATCGGCGCGTGCTCGTCGTCGGCAGGGAACACCGCGGTGCCCGACGCGCCGAGCGCCGAGATCACCGCGCCGTTTTCATGCGCGACGGCCTCGACGCCGGCCATGAACTCCTGGTGCTCGCGCTGCGCGTTGTTGACCAAGGCGACGGTCGGCGCGGTCAACGCGGCCAGCGCGGCGATCTCGCCCGGGTGGTTCATGCCGAGTTCGACGACGCCGGCGCGGTGGTACGTGAGGTCGTCTTGGCGCAACCGCAGCAGGGTCAGCGGCACGCCGATGTGGTTGTTCAGGTTGCCGGCGGTCGCGAACGCCGAATCGCCGAGCCAGGCGCGCAGGATCGTCGCGATCATCTGCGTGACCGTCGTCTTGCCGTTGCTGCCGGTCACCGCGATCAGCGGCAGGTGGAAGCGGCGCCGCCACGCGTGTGCGAGCGCGGTCAGCGCGGCTTGCGTATCGGTGACCTGCAGACCCGACAGACCGACCGATTGGAGCCCACGCTCGGCGAGCGCAGCGACGGCACCACTGGCCTTCGCCTGCGCGAGGAAGTCGTGCGCGTCGAAGTTCTCGCCCTTCAACGCGACGAACAGGTCGCCCCGCTGCAGGCTGCGGGTGTCGCTGTGCACGCGCAGCACTTCGGTCGCGCCGTCGCCGACAAGCGTCGAGGTCGGCAGCAGCGCGTGGGCTTGGGCGAGCGTCATCATGCGTGCGCGCCTTCACGGATGCGCAGCGCGGCGCCGGCTTCCTCGACATCCGAGAAGTGCTGCTTCACGCCACGGACTTCCTGGTAGTCCTCGTGGCCCTTGCCTGCCACCAGAATCACGTCGCGCGCGCCGGCGGTGCGCACCGCATGCGCGATCGCCGAACGGCGGTCTTCGATCACCTTCACGCGCTCTTGCGAGCCCGCGAGGCCGGCCACGATCTGCAGCAGGATGAAGGCCGGTGCCTCGTTGCGCGGGTTGTCGCTGGTGATCACGACCTGCTGCGCGAGCCGCTGCGCGAGCGCGCCCATCAGCGGGCGCTTGCCCTGATCGCGGTTGCCGCCGCAGCCGAACACACACCACAGTGCGCCGCCACGTTCGGCCGCGAACGGTTGCAACGCGAGCAGCGCTTGTTCGAGCGCGTCGGGCGTGTGGGCGTAGTCGACGACGATCTGCGGGCCGGCCGCGTCCGACGCCACGCGCTGCATGCGCCCAGGCACCGGCGTCAGCAACGCGCAGGCGGCGGCGGCGTCGGCCAGCGACACGCCCGAGGCGCGCAGGCCGCCGATCGCCGCCAGCAGGTTCGCGACGTTGTAGTCACCGATCATTTGCGTCTTCACTGCGACGGTTGCATCGCCTTCCCGCAGGTCGAAGCCCAGACCACCAGCCGCATAGCCGATGTTTGACGCGCGCAGGCGTGCTGCGCCGATCGTCGAGTACGTCCACACATCGAGCGCGCCGTCGTGCAACCGCTCTTGAAGAGATTGCGCGAGCTGCGCGCCGTGCGCGTCGTCGATGTTGATCACCGCCGCGCGCAGGCCGGGCCACGCGAACAGCTCGCGCTTCGCGGACCAGTAGGCTTCCATCGAGCCGTGGTAATCGAGGTGGTCGAGCGTCAGGTTCGTGAACAGCGCGGTGTCGATGTGCGTGCCGGCGAGCCGCTGTTCCGCGATGCCGATCGAGGTGGCCTCGATCGCGCAGGCTGCGAAGCCGGCGTCGGCGAAACGCTTGAAGCCGGCCTGCACCGTGACCGGGCCCGGCGTCGTCATGCCGGTGAAGGTGATCGCCGACGGCTGCAACGGCGACGGCGGTTCGCCCACGCCGAGGGTGCCGATCACGCCGCAGCGTTGGCCGAGCGAACTCAACGCCTGGGCCACCCACCACGCGGTCGAGGTCTTGCCGTTCGTGCCGGTGACGGCGACGACGTTCAGCTTTGCGCTCGGCGCGTCCATGAAGGCGCTTGCGAGGGGGCCGGTCGCCGCCTTCAAATCGCGCATCGACGCGACTTCGGCACGTGCGAGCCCGTCGAACGCATCCGCGCCGTCGGCTTCGACCAGGCATGCGCTCGCACCCGCGGCCAGCGCCTGCGGCACGAACTTCCGCCCGTCGACCGCGTAGCCCGGCCACGCGATGAACGCGTCGCCCGGCGCGACTTCACGGCTGTCGACGTTGAGCGAACGCACGCCGCGCTCTGCCAGCCAGCCGAGCGCGTCCGACACCGACGCGAGTTCGCGAATCGACGACGAAGAAACCATCAAAAGCTCTCCACCTCGGCCGGCACATCTTTCGCGACGATCTGCGTCTTGACGTCGAGGTCGGGCTGCACATTCAGCGTGCGCAGCGTCTGCTGCACGAGGTCGCTGAACACCGGCGCGGCCACGTCGCCGCCGTACCACTTGCCGGCGGTGGGCTCGTCGACCATCACCGCGACGATGATGCGCGGATTGCTGATCGGCGCGATGCCGACGAACCACGAGCGGTACTTCTTGACGGCGTAGCCCTTGCCTTCCTGCTTGTACGCGGTGCCCGACTTGCCGCCGACCGAGTAGCCGATCGTCTGGGCCTTCGGCGCGGTGCCGCCCGGTGCGGTTGCCAGCGCGAGCATCTCGCGGATCGTCTTCGCGGTCTGCGGCGAGATCACGCGCAGGCCGTTGACGCGCGCGTCTTCGCCGGTCGCGGCGCTCTTCGTCAGCGTGACCGGGATCATCTCGCCGTCGTGCGCGAACACGGTGTAAGCATGCGCGATCTGGAACAACGACGCCGACAGCCCGTAGCCGTAGCTCATCGTCGCCTGCTCGACCGGCCGCCAGGTCTTGTAGGGCCGCAGCCGGCCGGTCACCGCGCCCGGGAAGCCGAGCTGCGGTTTCTGGCCGAAGCCGACCTGCGTGTACAGCTCCCACATCTCGCGCGGCTGGAGCATCAGGCCCATCCGCATCGAGCCGATGTTGCTCGACTTCTGAATCACCTGCGACACCGTCAGATCGCCGTGCGGATGCGAATCGCTGATGACGAAGCCGCCCATCGCGACGCGACCGGGCGCGGTGTGAATCAGCGTGTCGGGCTTGACGCGGTTCGTCTCCAGCGCCCAGGCGGCGATGAAGGGCTTGACGGTCGAACCGGGCTCGAAGGTGTCGGTCAGCGCACGGTTGCGCAGCTGCGCGCCGGTCAGGTTGCGGCGGTCGCCCGGCGTGTAGCTCGGGAAGTTCGCCAGCGCCAGCACCTCGCCGCTGCGCGCGTCGAGCACGACCACGCTGCCGGCCTTGGCCTTGTTCTGCGCGACCGCGTCGCGGATGCGCTGGTAGGCGAAAAACTGCACCTTCGAGTCGATGCTGAGATCGATGTCGCGGCCGTCGACCGGCGCGACGCTGTCGCCGATGTCCTCGACCACGCGGCCGAGCCGGTCCTTGATGACGCGGCGCGTGCCGGCGCGGCCCAGCAGGTCTTTCTCGTGCGCGAGCTCGATGCCTTCCTGGCCGTGGTCTTCGACGTTCGTGAAGCCGACGACGTGGGTCGCGGCTTCGCCTTCCGGGTACTTGCGCTTGTACTCGCGCACCTGGTGCACGCCCTTCAGGCCGAGCGCGAGCACGTCCTTCGCGACCTGATCGTCGGCCTGGCGGCGCAGCCACGCGAAGTTCTGGTTGTCGTCGAGCTTGTCGGCGAGTTCCTTCGGCGTCATACCGAGCAGGCGGGCCAGCTGCTTGCGCTGCGCCGGATCGGCGTCGAAGTCTTTCGGGATCACCCACAGCGACGCAGCCGGCACGCTCGACGCGAGGATCAGCCCGTTGCGGTCGAGGATGCGGCCGCGGCTGGCCGGCAGTTCGAGCGTGCGCGCGTAGCGGATCTCGCCCTGGCGCTGGAAGAATTCGGTGCCGATCACCTGGACGTAGAGCGCGCGGCCGAGCAGGCCGCAGAAGCTCAGGCCGACCAACGCAACCAGGAACTTCGAGCGCCACGGCGGCGTCTTCGAGGCCAGCAGCGGGCTGGTCGAGTAGGTGACGCTGCGCACGTTCGCACCGGTGCCGCGCGATTGCACGGCGCTGCGCTTGCCGCGCGGCGCGTTGTTCGCGCGGTTCGAGGACCCGCCCTTGATCTTGTCGAGCCACCTCATGGCCTGTCGCTCCCTGCGGCCGCGCTCGCCGGCGCGGCGCGGCTGATGTATTGCGTGACGGCCGGCGTCGCGGTGCGCATCGCGAGCTTGTCGCGCGCGGTCTTCTCGACGCGCAACGGCGTCGCCTGCGATTGCCTGTCGGACTTGAGGCGCTCGAACTCGTTGTCGAGCAAGCGCTCTTCGTTGCGCGCCCGGTCGAGCTCGGCGAACAGGCGCCGCGACTCGTGCGACACGCGAACGAGGTAGATGCTGCTGAAGATCAGCGCGACGAGCAGCAAGACGTTCAGCCGCGTCATGCCGCCACCTCCGTTCGCTCGGCCACGCGCATCACCGCCGAGCGCGAACGCGGGTTGGCGCGCACCTCGTCGTCGCTCGGCTTGACGCGGCCGAGCGCGTTCAGCCGCATCGCCTTCGGCTCGGCGAACGGCGCGCGGCGGTCGAACGCGTGCTTGCTCTCGCGCGCGATGAAGGTCTTGACGATGCGGTCTTCGAGCGAGTGAAAGCTGATCACGACCAGCCGGCCGCCGGTCGCGATCAGGTCGAGCGAAGCGCTCAGCCCTTGTTCGAGCTCCTCAAGCTCGGCGTTGACGAAAATCCGAAGAGCTTGAAATGTGCGCGTTGCAGGGTTCTGGCCCGCTTCGCGGGTTTTGACCGCACCAGCCACGACGTTGGAAAGCTCCCCTGTGGTTCGAACAGGGTTCCCGCTTTCGCGCCGAGCAACAAGCGCCTTTGCAACCTGTAGAGCAAACCGTTCTTCCCCATAGTCACGTATCACCTCCGTCATTTGGCGCACGTCGGCGCGGGCGAGAAAATCGGCCGCGCTTTCGCCGCGGGTCGTGTCCATGCGCATGTCCAGCGGGCCGTCGAAACGGAAGCTGAA
>JANXVK010000199.1 GCA_025351675.1 Rhizobacter sp. | reverse complement strand
GCAGCACGGCCGGCAGAAAGGACAGGGCGGTGAAGAACAGCAGCGTCTGGATCGGCACCGAGTAGCTGGTGCCGCCTGCGCCCTGGCCGATCACCAGCGGCAAGCTCGCGCCGCCGGCCGATTGCGCTGCAGCGATCGACGGCAGTGCCGATATCGCCGTCAAGGCGGCGAGCGTCGAGAGGGCGCGCGCACGGTGCGAAAAAGAAGATCGCTCAGCGCTCACCGACGGCTCCCTTGTCTTGCCGCAGCTTGCTCAGCAACTGGGCGAAGGGCGGCGTCGAAGGCGCGGCGCCCGCAACCGCTTCGGCCTGCGGCGCCATCGTGTGCAAGGTGGTGATGCTCTGCGCCGTCACGCCCAGCACCAGCCAGCGGCGGTCAATGCCCTGGCCAATCTCGACCGTGACGATGCGCTGACTCGCCGACAAGGGCAGCGCCGCGACGCTGCGCATCACGCCGCGGCCGCTCGCGCCGCCGAGCATCGCACCCGCGGGCGTGCGCTTCAGCAGCCACAGCGCGACCGGGATCATCGCAATGATCGCGACGAACCACAGCAGCGAGCTCAGACCATTCGAGATCATGCCGGGTTCAACCCTTGCTCAAACGGCGCATGCGCTCGCTCGGCGTCACGATGTCGGTCAGCCGGATGCCGAACTTGTCGTTGACGACCACGACCTCGCCCTGCGCGATCAGGTAGCCGTTGACGAGCACGTCCATCGGTTCGCCGGCCATCGCTTCGAGCTCGACGACCGAGCCCTGCGCCAGTTGCAGGATGTGCTTGATCGGGATGCGTGTGCGGCCCAGCTCCACCGTCAGCTGGACCGGGATGTCCAGGATCATGTTGATGTCGTTGCCGGCCGTGCTCGCGCCGGTCGGCGCGAAGTTCTGGAACGACGCGGGCGACACCTGATCCGCTGGCGCGTGCAGCTCCGAGGCGGTTTCGGGCTTCGACTGGGCGAGCGCGGCGGCCCACTCGGCGGCCATCGCGTCAGCGTCTTCTGCAGGTGCGGTATTTTCTTCAGCCGACATGGCGTTCTCCCAGCCAACCCTGTTCGGAGTTGGTCAACAGTTGATTGACTTTGAGTGCGTACTTGCCGTTCGAGGTGCCGTAGTGGCAGTCGAACACCGGCACGCCGACGACCTTGGCCTGAATGGCCTGATGCAGGTCGAGTTCGATGAAATCACCGACCTTGAACGACAGCAGCTGCTCGACCGTGGCCGGCGCCTGTGCCAGTTCGGCGATCAGCTCCACCTCGGCCAACTGGATCTGCTGCTTCATCAGGTTGACCCAGCGCTTGTCGGGCTCGGCCGCGTCGCCCTGGATCGTCGAATACAGCACGTCGCGGATCGGCTCCAGCGTCGCATACGGGATGCAGAAGTGGATCGTGCCGCTGGCGTCGCCGATTTCGAGCGTGAAGCTGGTCGCGATCACGATCTCGCTCGGCGTCGCGATGTTCGCGAACTGCGGCTGCATTTCGGAGCGCTGGTACTCGAGCTCGAGCGGGTAGATGCCGGTCCAGGCCTTCTTGTACTCGCCCGTGATCACGTCGACGAGGCGCGTGATGATGCGCTGCTCGGTTGGCGAGAAGTCACGGCCCTCGATGCGCGTGTGGTATTTTCCGGCGCCGCCGAAGAGGGCGTCGATCACCGCGAACACGAGGTTCGGGTCGCACACGATCAGGCCCGAGCCGCGCAGCGGCCGCACGCTCATGATGTTGAAGTTGGTCGGCACCACGATCTCGCGCAGGAAGGCGCTGTACTTCTGCACCTTGATGCTGCCGATCGAGATTTCCGGGCTCTTGCGGATGAAGTTGAACAGGCCGATGCGGATGTTGCGGGCGAAGCGCTCGTTGATGATCTCCATCGTGGGCATGCGCCCGCGCACGATCCGCTCCTGGCTGGCGAGGTCGTAGTTGCGGACCGCGCCTTCGGAGGCAGGCTCCTGCTCGAGCTTCTGGCTCTCGCCGGTGATGCCCTGCAGCAGCGCGTCGACTTCGTCCTGCGAAAGAATCTGCTGATTCATGTGGAATGGCGCCCCTCGTCCGGTGAGTACATCGCCCGATCCCCAAGGGCCACGAAGGGGCCCCCGCGTGGCCCAGGGATCGGACCTTGCGTGGGGCGGCCCGGCGCGGCGGCTCGCGCGCGTTGGGTGAGGCTGTGCTTCATTGAACGATGAAGTTCGAGAAATGAACGTGCCTGATCGGATTCGGCTCGACCGGCGCCTTCGCCTCCTTCTTCACGAGCTTCGGCTCGTCGTTGTCGTCTGCGGCGGCCTGGTCGCCCGCGGCCTTCTTCGCGACGATCGGCTCGGCCATCTCGATGCCCATCGTGCGGGCCGATTCGCGCAAGATCTCGGCCGAGAGCTGCTCCTTGCCGGCGCGCTCGAGCAGCTCGGCCGATGACTTGTGCGCCAAGATCATCAGGATGCCGTTGCGGATCGCCGGCATGAAGGCCTTCATCTGCTCGGCGAACTTCGGGTCTTCGACCTCGAAGGTGATGCCGATCTGCGCGTAACGGTCGGCGTCCTTGTCGGCGAGGTTGACGACGAACGGGTCGAGCGGCAGGAAGGTCGGGGGGTGCTTCAGGTCGGGCTTGGCACTCTGGTGCCCGGCGCTCGCGCCGGTCGTGGTCTCGTCGGCCGCAGCAGCCTTCTTCTTCAGCAGGAACACGGTGGCGCCAGCGCCAATCACCAACAGCAGCAGCACGGCCGCCGCGATGATGATCAGCTTCTTCCTGTCTCGTTTGACGGGCACGGCGGCACCGGCATCGGCGGGGGCGGCAGCGGCAGCGGACATCGTCACTCCTTGATTTCCTTGGGGCCATCGGTCGCCGCAGGGCGCGTGATGGCATGAAGGAAATTGTGGAATCGATGCCCGAAACTTAAGCGGGGATAAGCGGGGGATTCAGCGCCCAGTAGCCCGCTGGCGCGGTGGCCGCGCCTACGCGAAGACGTCGACGCCGCCTTGCCTGGTGATGTGGCGTGCCGCCGTCGCCACGCGTTTCAGCTGGTCTTCGCCCGTGATGCGGCGCGCGTCGTCGCCTTTGGACGGGGCCGGTTCGTTGCCACCGTTGCGCCCGCCCGCGTGCTGCGAGACGCCGCCGCCGGCGAGCGTGAAGCCGGCGTCGGCCAGTGCGCTCGCGAGCGCGGGCAGGCCGGCCTCGATCGCCTGGCGGGTCGCGGCCATGTCGGCGCCGAAGTCGACGCGGGCCTGGGTTCCGTCCATCACGATCTGGACCGAGACCGGCCCCATGTCGGCCGGGTTCAGGTGCAGCTCGGCGGTCTGTACGCCGTCCTTTGCGAGCACCGCCAGACGCAGGCCCAACTCCTGCGCGAAGTCGGGCGCACTCACGGGCGTGGCGATCGCTACCGTGGCCGGCGCGCTGATGTCGGTGCCGGCGGTCGGCACCGGCGCGAACGAGGCCGCGCTCGCCGCCGCGCTCTCGCGGCTTCGATCGACCGCGCTGATCAGCGGCTGCGCCGGTGTGTCGGCCCGGCGCTGCTCGGCCAGCACGCCGGCGAACTGGCTGGCGCCGGCCGCATCGGCTAACCGGCTCTGCCCCTGCACGGCCTTGTCCTTCAGGTCGGCGGCGGCCGCGAGGTCGGCGGGGCGCCGGCCCGTGGCGTGGCTGCGCGCGTCGATCGTGGCGGGATCGGTGCCGTCGGCTCTCGCCTGGCCGTCGGTGTCGGCCGGCGTGTCGTCTGAGCGGCCCGAGACCGCCCGTTGCAGGCCGGCCAGCCAGTGCAGCACGCTCGGGTCGACCGGGGTTGCGTTCGCGACGAGCTGCGTCTGGGGCCCGTCGCAGGCGTCGGCGGGTTCGTCGTGCAGGCGCTGCTCGGCGGCTTCGCCGGCCTTCGCGGCGTCTGCGACGCGCGATCCGCCCGTGGCGTCGCGGTTCGGCAGCACGGCGTCGGCAGCGCGCAGCTTGGCGCGCGCCAAGGCGCGGCTGCGGCCGCTCGGGTCGTTCGACTCGGGCGGCGCGGCCGCCTCGGTCGAGCCGTCGTCGGCGGTCGGTGCGGCGGGCGTCGCCGGCTTCGCGTCGGGCGCCGCGGCGGCGACCGGCGCAGATGTCGGCGCTGCAGCGCGGACCGTCTGCGACTGGCGCAGCAGCGAGGCAAAGCCGGCCGGGTCGGCGCCCGACATCGGGGCCGCGCCGGCGACGAGGTTGGCGGCGGCATCGCCCGGCGCGGTGCGCAGCGAGGCAGGGTGGATCGTCAGCATGTCGGTGTCTCCCGGATCACATCAGCGGCGCGGGGCGGGTCGAACCCAAGCGGTTCCAGGCCGAGCGCGTGGCGGCCTCGTCGGTCTGTTTCTGGTCGCGGCGGTCGGTCGCCAGGCGCTGTTCGGCGACGCGCCGCTCGATCAGCTTGCGCACCGAGGCGCAGCGCATTTCGCTGTCGCGCAAGGCGGTCAACGCGCGCTCGACTTGCTGCGCCGCGTGCGCCGCGATGCGCGCCTGCTGCTCGACCGCGAGCGTCAGCCGTTCCATGAAGCTCTGGTAGCAGCGGACGAGCTCGATCTTGCCTTCGCGGCAGAACTGCGCGCTCCAGCGCTGCTCGTAGTCGCGGCGGTAGCCACGCAACTGCTCGGCCTGCGCGCGCGCGGCCTCGGCGACGCCTTGCGCACGCTGGTGCTCGGTGATCGCGGCGTCGCGCTGGCGCTCGTGCTGGCCGAGCAGAATCGTCAAAGTCTGAATACCGGTCATTGGAGCCCCTCGCCCGATGAATACATCGGTCGATCTCCCGAGGGGATGCGGGCCGTATGGGCCACGAAGTGGGCTATTTCGTGGCCCACGGGAGCGGCCCGGCGCTCGGCCCGCGATGGTTGCTTTGACATAGGGTTCCTCATTGGCCGATCACGGCACGCAGGTGTTCCACGCTGCTGCCCATCGCGGCGCTCTCGTGCATGCTTTGTTGCAGCATCGCGACCATCGGGTCGTGCAGGCGCACGGCCGTGTCGAGCTCGGTGTCGTGGCCCGGCGAGTAGGCGCCGAGCTGGATCAGGTCGCGCGCCTTGTTGTGGCGCGAATGCAGCTGGCGAAAACGCCGCGCCGCCTCGATGTGCTCGCGGCTCGCCACGCTCGTCATCACGCGCGAGACCGATTTCTCGATGTCGATCGCCGGGTAGTGGCCGGCCTCGGCGAGTTCGCGCGACAGCACGATGTGGCCGTCGAGGATGCCGCGGGCTGCGTCGGCGATCGGGTCTTGCTGGTCGTCGCCTTCTGAGAGAACCGTGTAGAAGGCCGTGATCGAACCACCGCCCTTGATGCCGTTGCCGCTGCGCTCGACCAGCTGCGGCAGCTTCGCGAAGCAGCTCGGCGGATAGCCTTTCGTCGCCGGCGGCTCGCCGATCGCGAGCGCGATCTCGCGCTGCGCCATCGCATAGCGCGTCAGCGAGTCCATCAGGAGCAGCACGTTCTTGCCGCGATCGCGGAAGTGCTCGGCAATCACGGTCGCGTAGTTCGCGCCCTGCAGTCGGACGAGGGCGGGCGAGTCGGCCGGAGCGGCGACCACGACGGCGCGCCGGATCCCTTCCTCGCCGAGGATGTCCTCGATGAACTCCTTGACCTCGCGGCCG
>JANXVK010000173.1 GCA_025351675.1 Rhizobacter sp. | reverse complement strand
CAGGCCGATCATGCCGACCTGGATCAGATCGTCGATCTCGACGTTGGCCGGCAGCTTGGCGATCATCTGGTGGGCGAGGCGCCGCACCAGCCCGCTGTACTGCTTCAAGGTCGTGTTCGGGTCGAGCTGGCCTTTGGCGGTGTACATCGCGTGCTCCGAAGTAGTCAGTTGTGGGCCCATGCGCGTGCGCCTCCGGTGGTGTTCATGAGGTGCGGGGCGAATGCGGCAAGTCCATCGCCATCGGCCGAGCGCAGCTGCTCGCGCACGAGCCGGCGCAACTCGGGTGTCGGCGCCTCGGTGGCGTCGCAGGCCGGGTCGATCTGAACCCAGTCGCGCAACACCGCGCCGAGAAAGTCGTCGGCGCAGGTGGCGATCTGCATCGCGATGCGCTCCGAGCGCGGTGAGTGTTTTGCGGCGCCGAGCAGAAGGTCGTGAACGACGAGGCCGGCACGTTGCGTCAGCAGCTTCATCGCGGCGTAGGCGTGGGTCACGCTCGCCGGGCGGTCGTCGGCGAGCAGCAGGGGCCGCACGCGGTCGATCTCGGCGCTGCGCGAAAACAGCCGGCAGATGTCGGAGGCGCTGGCATGGAACATCACGACGTCGCATCGAGGGGCGGCGTCGATCACGGCCTGAAGAAAGGCGTTGGTCGAGCCGGTCGAGTCGACGAAGCGCAGCGGCAGGCCGCGCGCGGCGAGGTACGAGACCTGCGCCGACAGCGGCTCGATGCACTCGGCCAGGTCGAGCAGTGCCATCTCGCCGGGCGCGGGGGCGCGCTCGGCCGCGTCGATCACCAGCGTGTGCCTGCCGTGCTCGGCGAACGCGGTGCACAGGCGCTCGAGCATCACGCCGCTGAACGCGACATTCGGGTTCGAGACGACCGGCAGCACGCACACGCGCGAGTGGACGAAGAGGCGGCGCAGGCCATCGGCCTGGTCGAGCGGCATGGGTCGGGACATGGGTTCGTGCGTCGCGTCGAAAGAGCGGTTCATCGGATCGGCTGCGATCAGGCGCAACTAGGCGTTCAGCGACGGGCGCGTGGCACGTGCGTCGGGGCTTGCACCGTGGCCAAGCGGTGCCGTGAAGATCAGGCTGACGTCGCTCGCGTCGAGCTTGTAAGCGCTGCTGCCGCCGGCGCGCAGCGCGCGGTGCACGAGCGCGTTGGCCGAGAGGCGGTGCCAGTCTTCCGGCACGCGCTGGCCGTTGGCGACGCCGATGACCTTCAACTTCAGGCGGATCAGCGCGTCGAGCGCCGGGCCGAGTTTGACGGCCTCGTCCATCTTCGACAGCACGATGCCGGCGCACATCGCGGCGTGGTACGAAATCATCACGTCCTCGATGGTCTCGCCCTGCGACGCGGCGTTGATCACGAGCAGCTTGCGGATCGAGCGGTGGCTCAGCATGTCGAGCAACTCGCGGGTGCGAGCGTCGCGCTGCGCCATGCCGGCGGTGTCGATCAACACCATCTTCTTGCCGGCAAGCAGTTCCAGCAGGTCCTCGAGCGAGGCGCGGTCGTGCGCGGTGTGCACCGGCACGCCGAGGATGCGGCCGTAGGCGCGCAGTTGCTCGTGGGCGCCGATCCGGTAGGCGTCGAGCGTGATCAGGCCGAGGTTGTTGGCGCCGTACTTGGCGGCGAACGCGGCCGCGATCTTCGCGGTCGTGGTGGTCTTGCCGACGCCGGTGGCGCCGACCAGCGCGTAGACGCCGCCTTGATCTTCGAGCGGCGCCTCGGCTTCTGCCGTCAGCAGGTTCCGCTCGAGCACGCCGGCGGCCCAGTTCGATTCGTCGGCGACGTCCATCGGCAGGCTGTCGCCGATCTTGCGGATCAGCGCCGGCGAGAAGCCGCAGTCGAGCAGCTTCTGCGTCAGGCGGGCCTGCGCGGGCTGGCGGTTCAGCTTCTCCATGAAGGCGAGCGCGCCGAAGCGCTCCTCGATCAGGCTCTTCATCGAGCGCAGCTCGCTCATCATGTCTTCCTGGTCGCGGCGCGAGGCGAGGCCGCCCTGCGCCGCGTGCTGCATGTCGGCGAGCGCTGGCAGGTGAGGCTCGGCGGCGAACACCGACGCCGCTGCGGTCGCGACCGGCTCGCGCAGCACCGGCGGTTCGCGCAGCAGCGGTGCGGGTGCGCTCATGCGTTGTTCGAGCACGCTGGCACGGTCGGGCGTGGGCGCGGCGCTGCGTGGCTCGTCGCGGGCCGGTTTCGGTGCTTCGGGCGTCATCGAGGCGTGGCGGCGCCGCAGCATGCGCTCGCGCACATAGTCTTGGAACGACAGCGTGCTCATCGAGAGCTGGGCGACGTCGGCGGCGACATCGTCGCGGGCCGGCGCCGGCTCGGCGCGCGCTGCGGCGGCGGGCTTGGCGGCCATGCGCTCGATCTGCTTCATGCCTTCGGGGGCCATCGCGAGCACC
>JANXVK010000132.1 GCA_025351675.1 Rhizobacter sp. | reverse complement strand
GTTGCACGGCCCGTCGCCGGCGAGCACGCGCTTGAACTCGCTCCAGTCGATGGTGCCGAAGTCGTGCGATTGGCGCGCCTTGTTCCACTTCAGATCGGGGTCGGGCAACGTCACGCCGAGCAGCCTGGCCTGATCGACGGTCGCGTCGATAAAGCGCTGGCGCAGCTCGTCGTTCGAGACGCGCTTGATGCCCCAGCGCATCGACTGCGCGCTGTTCGGCGACTCGTCGTCCGGCGGCCCGAACATCATGATGGACGGCCACCACCAGCGGTTCACCGCGTCCTGCACCATCGCCTTCTGTGCGTCGGTACCCTTCGTCATCATCGTCAGCAGCGCCTCGAAACCCTGGCGCTGGTGGAAGCTCTCTTCGCGGCAGATGCGGATCATCGCGCGCGCATACGGCGCGTACGAGCAGCGGCAGATCGGCACCTGGTTCATGATCGCCGCGCCGTCGACCAGCCAACCGACCGTGCCCATGTCGGCCCAGCTCAGCGTCGGGTAGTTGAAGATCGAGCTGTACTTGGCTTTGCCGCTGTGCAACGCATCGAACAGCTGATCGCGGCTCGTGCCGAGCGTCTCGGCGGCGGCGTAGAGGTACAGCCCGTGGCCGCCTTCGTCCTGCACCTTGGCGAGCAGGATCGCCTTGCGTTTGAGCGTCGGCGCGCGCGAGATCCAGTTGCCCTCTGGAAGCATCCCGACGATCTCGGAGTGCGCGTGCTGGCTGATCTGGCGCACCAGCGTCTTGCGGTAATGCTCGGGCATCCAGTCCTTCGCCTCGATGAAGTCGCCGGCGTCGATGCGGGCGTCGAAGCGCTCCTGCAACTGAACTTCTTCAGCGGAGCGCAGCGCTTTCGGCGCTTCGTCCTTGCCCATCGTGTCCATCGCTTGGGTGTACATGCGGAACTCCTTGATTACTTGGGACGTTTGTCGACGACGCGGCGGGCTTTCCCGGTCAGCGTGCGTTCGATCGAATCGGGCGTCAGCACCTTGACTTGGGTCGAGATGCCGACCAGCGTCTTTACACGGTGCTGCACCCAGCCGGCGATCTCGGCGGCATCACCTTCGGCGCCCGGCTGCAGCTCGCAGTGCACCTCGACCTCGTCGAGCAGGCCCTCTCGGCTCACGTGCACCTGGTACTGCCCCGAGAGCTTGGCGTGCGCGAGCACGATCTCCTCGATCTGGGTCGGGAAGACGTTGACGCCGCGGATGATCAGCATGTCGTCGCTGCGGCCGACGATCTTGCCCATGCGGCGGAACGCGCGCGCGGTCGGCGGCAGCAGGCGCGTGAGGTCGCGCGTGCGGTAGCGGATGATCGGCAGCGCCTCCTTTGTCAGCGAGGTGAACACGAGTTCGCCCTCGCCAGTGCCCGCTTGTTCGTCATACGGCAGCACCTCGCCGGTTTCGGGGTCGATGATCTCGGGCAGGAAGTGGTCTTCCCAGACCACCGGGCCGTCTTTCGTCTCGACGCATTCGCTCGCCACGCCCGGCCCCATCACTTCGCTCAAACCATAGATGTCGACGGCGTCGATCGCGGCCTTGGTCTCGATCTCGCGGCGCATCGCCTCGGTCCACGGCTCGGCGCCGAAGATGCCGATCTTCAGCGAGGTCTCGCGCGGGTCGATGCCGCGGCGCGCCATCTCTTCGATGATCACCTGCATGTAGCTCGGCGTGACCATGATGATCTTCGGCTGGAAGTCCTCGATCAGCTGGATCTGCTTCTCGGTCTGCCCGCCCGACATCGGGATCACCGTGCAACCGAGCCGCTCGGCGCCGTAATGCGCGCCCAGGCCGCCGGTGAACAGGCCGTAGCCGTAGGCGATCTGGACGATGTCGCCCTTGCGGCCGCCGGCGGCGCGGATCGAGCGCGCGACCAGATCGGCCCAGTTCGAGATGTCGTTCGCGGTGTAGCCGACGACCGTCGGCTTGCCAGTCGTGCCCGACGACGCATGCAGTCGCACGACCTCTTCGCGCGGCACCGCGAACAGGCCGAACGGGTAGTTGTCGCGCAGGTCTTTCTTGACCGTGAACGGGAACTTCGCGAGGTCGGCGAGCTGTTTCAGGTCGCTCGGGTGCACGCCCTTCGCGTCGAAGGCTTGGCGGTAGTGCGCCACCTTGTCGTAGGCGCGCTGCAACGTCGACTGCAGGCGCTGCAATTGCAGCGCGACGATCTCGTCGCGGCTGGCCGTTTCGATCGCATCGAGTTCACCGGCGGCGGGTTGCTTCACGGGCATCGTTCGTCTCCTTCTGTGGCGTGCCGGTCAGACTGCCGGCTTGCCTTTGATCGTGTACGAGCGCCCGCGGAACACCGCGACGCGCTCGTCGCGCTGGTTCGTCACGTCGGTGTCGTAGACGCCGGTGCGGCCGGCCTTGGTCACCTCATGGCAGCGCGCGGTCAGCACA
>JANXVK010000129.1 GCA_025351675.1 Rhizobacter sp. | reverse complement strand
GCGACGCGAAGCGCCTTGCGCTGGACAACCCGCGACAGACGCTCGGCCAACCCGTGGCGCTGCGCGCGCACGAACAGGCCGCCTTGGTTGCGGCAGGAGGCACCCGTGCTTGAGGAACTGCGCAACGCGGCGCGGCGCGTGCAGGGCGAACGCGGGCTGCGCGACCTGATGAGCAACTGCAAGCGCCTGCTGTCGGAGCGCGGCGAGGCCAACAGCGTAGCGATCGCGCGCGATCTGGTCGCGCGCTTCGCCGCGCTGCCCGACGACCAGCAGACGGTGTTCTTCGACCGCCTCTCGCACGACTTCAGCCCCGACCCGAAGGCCGTGCTGCAAAGCGCGCAGGCCTATGCCAACGAGCCCAGCGCGCCGAACCTCGTGCGCCTGACCCGCGTCGCCGAGCCGCCACGCCAAGAGCTGCTGCGGCGCATCAACCGCACGCCGGGCGGCACCTCGAGCATCGTCTCGATGCGCCGCGCACTGCTCGCCCGCGTCAAGAAGCAACCGGCGCTGGAGGCGGTCGAGGCCGACTTCCTGCACTTGCTGTCGAGCTGGTTCAACCCCGGATTTTTGCAACTGCAGCGGGTCGACTGGAACTCGCCGGCGCAGTTGCTGGAGCAGATCATCCGCCACGAGGCGGTGCACCAGATCGACGGCTGGGACGACCTGCGCCGCCGCCTGCAGCCGGATCGTCGCTGCTTCGCGTTCTTCCATCCGCAGTTGCCGAACGAGCCGCTGATCTTCGTCGAGGTGGCGCTGCTGCCGGAGATGCCGGCGGCGATCTCGCCGCTGATCGACAAGGCCTCGGAACCCTTGCTGCCGAAGCAGTTCAAGGTCGCCGCGTTCTACTCGATCAGCAACTGCCAGCCGGGGCTCAAGGGCGTGTCGCTCGGCAACTTTCTGATCAAGCGCGTGGCCGAGGAGTTGCAGCGCGAACTGCCGCAGCTGCGCACGTTCTGCACGCTGTCGCCGATCCCCGGTTTCGCGGCCTGGGTGCGTGCCGGCGCGCCCTGCGAGGGCCTGACGAAGGCGCGTGCCGAGCGCCTCGCGCAGACGCTCGCGGCGTTGCGTTCAGCCTGCGGCGACGATCTGGCCGCGCTCGCAGGCGCCGACGCCTTGCGCAAGCTCGGCGAGCCCGCAACCGCACTGCTGCTGCGCCTGTGCGCGTTCTACCTCGGCCAGCATTCGGCCGCGCCGGGCGGCGACCCGGTCGCGCGCTTTCACCTCGACAACGGCGCGCGGCTCGAACGCCTGAACGCGCTCGGCGATCTCTCGGCCAAAGGCTGCAAACAATCGCTCGGCCTGATGGTCAACTACCTCTACGATCTCGACAAGGTGGAAGCGCATCACGAGAAGTTCACTCAGGGCGAAGTCGCGCAGTCGCGCGCACTCGCCGCGCTGCTTTGATGTGCCCGATCTGGCCCACAACAACCGACGGAGACAACACGCATGACTTCAGATTCCCGCTCAGCCGGCGTCACGCGCCGCACCTTGTTGCAGGCCGCCGCTGGCTCGGCCGTCATCGCGAGCCCGTTCGTGCACGCCCAGTCGACCTGGCCCAACAAGCCGGTGACCTTCGTCGTCCCGTTTCCGGCCGGCGGCGGCACCGACGCGTTCGCGCGGCCGCTGACCGCGCAACTCACCAAGAGCCTGGGCAAGCAGGTCATCATCGACAACCGCGGCGGCGCCGGCGGCACGGTCGGCGCCACGATCGCGTCGAAGGCCGCCCCCGACGGCTACACCTTCTTCATGGGCGCGGTGCACCACGCGATCGCGCCCTCGATGTACCCGAAGCTCGACTACAACCTCGAGACCGATTTCATCCCGGTCGGCCTGATCTCGAACGTGCCGCAGGTGATCGTCGTGAACCCGCAGCGCGTGCAGGTCGCCGACCTGAAGGGCCTGCTCGCCACCCTGCGCGCGAACCCCGGCAAGCTGAACTACGCATCGGCCGGCAACGGCACCTCGCACCACCTCGCGGCCGAGCTGTTCAAGTTGCAGACGAAGACCTTCATCACGCACATCCCGTACCGCGGCGCCGGCCCGGCGCTCTCCGACCTGATCGCCGGGCAGGTCGACCTGATGTTCGACGGCCTCGGCTCGTCGGCCGCGCACATCAAGGGCGGCCGCATCAAGGCGCTCGCGGTCGCCTCCACGAAGCGCGCGCCGGGCTTCCCCGACGTGCCGACCTCGGCCGAGGGCGGCGTGCCGACCTACCAAGTCGCGACCTGGTACGGCCTGTGGGCGCCGAAGGGCACGCCGAAAGAGATCGTCGAGCAGATGCAGGCAGAGATGCGCAAGGCTTTCGCGACACAGGAGCTGCAGTCGACCTGGAACGGCCTGGGCACCGACACCCCGAACCAGTACGGCGATGCGTTCGGCGCGTTCGTCACGCGCGAGACGAAGCGCTGGGCCGAGGTCGTGAAGGCGTCCGGCGCGAAGATGGACGGATGAGCGGCACGGTCCACTTCCAGGCCGCGGGCGACGACGGGGTCGCGCGTGTCGTGCTCGACCATCCGGCCAAGCTGAACGCGATCGACATCGCGATGTGGCGCGAGCTGCACCGCGTGTTCGACGCACTCCAGGCGCAGCCGACGCACGAGGCAGCACGTGCGGTGATCGTGGCCGGCGCGGCCGGCCAGTTCGCGTCGGGCGGTGACATCCAGGAGTTCGCGACCTTTCGCTTCGACGAGACGAAGCTGCACGACTTCCACGAGCAGACGGTGGCGCCCGCGCTGCGCGCAATGCTTGCCTGCGACATCCCGCTGTTCGCGCAGATCGACGGCGCGTGCATCGGCGGCGGATTCGAGATCGCGGCCTGCTGCGACATCCGCGTCTGCGGCGAAGCGAGCCGCTTCGGCGCGCCGATCGCGAAGCTGGGTTTTCCGATGGCGCCGGGCGAGCTCGAACTGCTGGCGCGCCTGGCCGGGCCGGCGGTGCTGCGCGAGATGCTGCTCGAGGCCGGGCTGTTCGACGCGGCGCGGGCGCTGCAACTCGGGCTGGTGCACGCGGTCGTCGCTGATGCCGATG
>JANXVK010000113.1 GCA_025351675.1 Rhizobacter sp. | reverse complement strand
GGTGCTGCACGCCCGGCGCGAGCGACGCGAGGTTCAGCATCTGGCGCGCCTCGAGCTTGCGCGCCTCGACCTCGGCGTCCATGTTCGGCCGCGCGCCGCCGAGGGCGCGCAAGGTGAGCCGATACAGGTCTTCGAGCAGCTTGCCCTTCCAGGCGTTCCAGACCTTCGGGCTGGTGCCGCGGATGTCGGCCACCGTCAGCAGGTACAGCGCGGTGAGCGTGCGTTCGTCCTTCACGAGCTTCACGAAGGCATCGATCACGTCGGGGTCGGAGAGGTCTTCCTTTTGAGCGATGCGCGACATCGTCAAATGCGCTTCGACCAGGAACTCGATCAGCCCGGCATCTTCACCGAGTACGCCGTGGTCCTTGCAGAAGCGCCGCGCCTCGACGCCGCCGAGTTCGGAATGATCCCCGCCGCGGCCCTTGGCCACGTCGTGGAAAAGGGCAGCGATGTACAGCACCCACGGCCGGTCGAAGCTCGACGCGAGCTGCGAGCAGAACGGGTACTCGTGCGCATGCTCGGGAATGAAGAAGCGCCGCACGTTGCGCAGCACCATGATGATGTGCTGATCGACCGTGTAGACGTGGAACAGGTCGTGCTGCATCTGCCCGACGATGCGGCGGAACACCCACAGGTAGCGGCCGAGCACGCTGGTCTGATTCATCAGCCGGAGCGCGTGCGTCTGGCCCTCGGGCGACTTCAAGATCTTCATGAAGGTCGCGCGGTTCACCGGGTCGTGGCGAAACTTCGCGTCCATCAGGTCGCGAGCGTTGTAGAGCGCGCGCAAGGTGCGGGCCGACAGGCCTTGTGGGCCGATCGTCTGCTGGTAGACCAAAAAGGTTTCGAGGATCGCGTGCGGATCGCGCTGATACAGGTCGTCGCTGCCGACTTCGAGCATGCCGCCGCGTTCGAGGAACTTGTCGTTGATGCGGCGCATCGGCGCGTCCTGCGAGCCGTCGATACGCTCCTCGATGTTCAGCATCAGGATCTGGTTCAGCTGCGTCACCGCCTTGGCCGCCCAGTAGTAGCGCTTCATCAGCACCTCGGAGACGCGCTGGCCGTGCGTGCCTTGGTAGCCGAAGCTCTCGGCCACGGCCGTCTGCAGGTCGAACACGAGCCGGTCTTCGCGCCGGCCGGCGATCGTGTGCAGGCGCGCGCGGATCAATTTCAGCAGCCCCTCGTTGCGGTTCAGCTGCTTGACCTCGAACGGCGTGATCAGCCCCTTCGCGGCCAGCGCCGCCCACGTCTTGCCGAGGCCCGCGGCGCGCGCGACCCAAATCACCACTTGCAGGTCACGCAGGCCGCCCGGGCTCTCCTTGCAGTTCGGCTCCAGCGCGTAAGGCGTGTCTTCGAACTTGCGATGGCGCTGCAGCATCTCCAACGTCTTTGCGCGCAGGAACGCCTTCGGATCCATCGCCTGCGTGTTGGCGTGGCGGAAGCTGTCGAACACGCGCCGCGAGCCGCACAGGTAGCGTGATTCGAGCAGCGCCGTCTGCACTGTCACGTCGCTCTTCGCCATCCCGATGCACTCACCGACGCTGCGCACGCTGGAGCCGATCTCCAGGCCGATGTCCCAGCAGGCGGTGATGAAGGCTTCGATCGACGCTTTCAGCGCGTCGCCGGTCGCGGTGGGCGGCAGCAGCACCAGCACATCGACATCCGAATGCGGAAAGAGCTCGCCACGGCCGTAGCCGCCGACTGCCAGCAAGGCCGTGCCGGCGGGCATCGCGGCATGGTCCCACAGCGTCAGCAGCGTTTCGTCGACATGCTTGCAAAGCGCTCGCAACAGCCGCGTCGCCGCAGGCGCGGTCGCACGCGATTGCTCGAAGTGGTCGAGCAGCGCCGCCTTGCCATCGCGAAAGCGCGCGCGCAGTTCGGGCAGGCTGGGGGCGACCGGAGCCGCGATCGGCGCGTCGAGCACGGCGGCCATCGCGATCTCGGTCAGGCGGTGGTTGCCGCGGCCGCCGTCACGAACGCCGGCAGCGGCGGGCTGGCCGCCGAGAGCGTCATCACCTCGTAGCCGGTGTCGGTGACGAGCACCGTGTGCTCCCACTGCGCCGACAGCGAGCGGTCTTTCGTGACGATGGTCCAGCCGTCGCCCATCTCGCGGATTTCGCGGCGGCCGGCGTTGATCATCGGCTCGATCGTGAACATCATCCCCGGCACCAGTTCCTCGAGCGTGCCCGGGCGGCCGTAGTGCAGCACCTGCGGGTCTTCGTGGAACTTCTGGCCGATGCCATGCCCGCAGAACTCGCGCACCACCGTGAAGCCTTGGTTCTCGGCGAAGGTCTGGATCGTGTGACCGATGTCGCCGAGCCGAATGCCGGGCTTGACCTTGACGATGCCTTTCCACATGGCCTCGTAGGTGATCGCGCACAGGCGCCTTGCCGCGATCGAGCCTTCGCCGACGACGAACATGCGGCTCGTGTCGCCGTGCCAGCCGTCCTTGATGACGGTGACGTCGATGTTGACGATGTCGCCGTTCTTCAGCGGTCGGTCGTTCGGAATGCCGTGGCAGACCTGCTGGTTGATCGAGGTGCAGATCGATTTGGGGTAGGGCGTGTAGCCCGGCGGCGTGTAGTTGAGCGGCGCCGGGATCGCCTGCTGCACGTGCACGATGTGGTCGTGTGCGAGCCGGTCGAGTTCTTCGGTGGAAACGCCGGGTTTCACATGCGGCGTGAGCAGGTCCAGCACTTCGGAGGCGAGGCGGCCGGCGATGCGCATCGCTTCAACGTCGGCAGCAGTTTTGATCGTGATCGTCATGGCGGAGGATTATCTCATCGACCCCGTAAAATCGCGGGTTTCCACCGGGCGACCCCTTCAGCCCACCACCCTGCGAGCCGGCCGCGTGACTTCCACCCCCAAGCACTTGTCTCATTTCGAGGGCGGCAATGCGCTGTCCAGCTTCCGCGCGGCTGCGCTGCTGCCACGCTTGCAGGTGATCAACGGCCGCATCAGCGGTGTCGCGGCAAGGCATGTGCACTGGGTCTGGAGCGACGCCGAACTGGCGCGCGACGAGCACGACAAGCTGCTCGGGCTGCTTCGTTACGGTGACGACTATGCAGGGCCGGTCGACGGCACACTGATCGTGGTGGCGCCGCGCTTGGGCACGGTGTCGCCGTGGGCCTCGAAGGCGACCGACATCGCGCACAACTGCGGTTCGGCAATCCGGCGTGTCGAGCGCGTCACCGAATACCGGCTGATCCTGAAGAGCGGCTTGCTCGGCGGCGTGAAAACCTTGGCCGCCGACGAGTTGCAGGCGGTGCGTGCGCTGCTGCACGACCGCATGACCGAGAGCGTCTTGCTCTCGCGCGAAGACGCGGTCCATCTGTTCGACGAGCAGCCCGCGATCCCGATGGCGCATGTCGACGTGCTCGCGCAAGGCCGCGACGCGCTGGTCAAGGCGAACACCGACTTCGGACTGGCCCTGTCGGATGACGAGATCGACTACCTCGTCGCGGCCTTCAGTGGTTTGCGCCGCAACCCGACCGATGTCGAACTGATGATGTTCGCGCAGGCCAACAGCGAGCACTGCCGGCACAAGATTTTCAACGCGCAGTTCGTGATCGACGGCGTGGCGCAAGAGCATTCGATGTTCCAGATGATCCGCAACACCGAGGCGCTGAACCCGCAGCACACCGTGATCGCGTACAGCGACAACGCCTCGGTGATGGCGGGCGGCGTCATCGAGCGCTGGCTGCCGCAGGGCTACGCCAACGCGCCGGTGTACGCGGCGCGCACCGAGCCGGTCCACGTGCTGATGAAGGTCGAGACGCACAACCACCCGACGGCGATCTCACCGTTCCCGGGTGCGTCGACCGGTGCCGGCGGCGAGATCCGCGACGAAGGCGCGACCGGCCGTGGCTCGAAGCCGAAGGCTGGCATCACCGGTTTCAGCGTCTCGAACCTGCACCTGCCCGGCACCAACGAGCCGTGGGAGCAAGCGCCCTGCGGCAAGCCGGAGCACATTGCCAGCCCGCTGCAGATCATGATCGACGGCCCGCTCGGCGGCGCCGCGTTCAACAACGAATTCGGCCGGCCGAACCTCGGCGGCTACTTCCGCGTCTACGAGCAAGACGTTGCGGGCCAGCGCCGCGGCTATCACAAGCCGATCATGATCGCCGGCGGGCTCGGCTCGATCGCCGCCTCGCAGACGAAGAAGATCGCGTTCCCGCCGGGCAGCCTGCTGATCCAGCTCGGTGGGCCCGGCATGCGCATCGGCATGGGTGGCAGCGCGGCGAGCTCGATGGCGGCCGGCGCGAACGCGGCGGCGCTCGACTTCGACTCGGTTCAACGCGGCAACCCCGAGATCCAGCGCCGCGCGCAGGAGGTCATCAACCATTGCTGGGCGCTCGGTGAGAGCAATCCGATCCTCGCGATCCACGATGTGGG
>JANXVK010000089.1 GCA_025351675.1 Rhizobacter sp. | reverse complement strand
CGTTGACGAGGTAGATCGAAACCGGAACATGCTCCTTGCGCAGCAGGTTCAGGAAGGGGTCTTGTAGGAGTTGCCCTTTGTTGCTCACGATATTCTCCGTGATGAAGCTTCAGAAGAGATCACGTTAACACAGCGATGACGCGGCGCAGCAAGTTTGGGGGCTTTGCCCGCGTCGCCCGCTTTCACGGCCGTCCGCGTCAATCTTTGCTGCCGAACGGGTTCTTTGACGAGCGCAATTCGATCCGCATCGGCGTGCCGGTCAGCTTGAAATGCTCGCGGAACCGCCCTTCGAGAAAGCGCTTGTAGGTTTCGCTGATGTGATCGAGCGAGTTGCCGTGGATCACGATCAGCGGCGGGTTCATGCCGCCCTGGTGCGCATAGCGCATCTTCGGGCGGAACGCTCCGGCACGCTTCGGCGCCTGGTGCTCCACCGCCTCCAGCAGCAGCCGCGTCAGCACCGGCGTCGGCATCTTCTTGATCGCCGATGAATGCGCGTCGCCGATCGCCTGCCAGACCGGGCCGAGCCCTTGGCGTTTGATCGCCGAGATGTGGAGCACCGCGGCAAACTTCAGAAACGCCAGCCGCTGCTCGATCGAGCGCTGCAGCGTTTCCTTCTGGTAGGCGTCGACGGCGTCCCACTTGTTGATCGCGATCACGACCGCGCGGCCGCTCTCGAGAATGTAGCCGGCGATATGAGCGTCCTGGTCGGTCACGCCTTGGGTCGCGTCGAGCAGCAACAGCACGACGTTCGCATCGGCGATCGCCTGCAACGTCTTGACGACCGAGAATTTCTCGATCGCCTCGAAGACGCGCCCCTTGCGGCGCAGCCCGGCGGTGTCGATCAGCTCGAACTTCTGGCCGTTGCGCTCGAACGGCACCGTGATCGCGTCGCGCGTCGTGCCCGGCTGGTCGAACGCGACCAGGCGTTCTTCGCCGAGCCAAGTGTTGATCAGCGTCGACTTGCCGACATTCGGCCGGCCCGCCACCGCGAGCTTGATCGGCCCGCCATCTTCGGGCGTGACCTCGTCTTCGTCCTCGAACTCGAAGTGCGCGAGCGCCGCGTCGGTCAGGCTGCGGATGCCCTGCCCGTGCGCCGCCGAGATCGGGTGCGGCTCGCCGAGACCGAGCTCGAAGAACTCGCCGAGCAGCGGCGACTCCTGCATGCCCTCGGCCTTGTTGACCGCCAGAATCACCTTCTTGCCGACGGTGCGCAGGTAGCGCGCGATGTCGTGGTCTTGGCCCGACACGCCCGAACGCACGTCGACGACGAAGATCACCGCATCGGCCTCGGCCACGGCTTGGCGCGTCTGCTTCGCCATCTCTTTGACGATGCCGGTCGTGCTGTCGGGCTCGAAGCCGCCGGTATCGACGACGATGAACTCGTGCTCGCCGCTGCGCCCGTCGCCGTAGTGGCGGTCGCGCGTGAGGCCGGAAAAGTCGGCGACGATCGCGTCGCGGCTCTTCGTCATCCGGTTGAACAGGGTGGACTTGCCCACGTTCGGGCGTCCGACGATGGCGATCACCGGCTTCATGGGCGTGTCTTCGAGGCGCTTACTGGCGGAAGGCGAACAGGCCGCCCTTGCGCGTGACGACCAGCAACGTGTTGCCCGAGATCGCCGGCGGCACCGTGATCGCGCTGCCATCGGTGGTCGTGCGCAGCTGCGCCGCGCCGGTGTCGCGCGCGAGCCAGTGCAGCATCCCGTTCTCGTCGCCGAACACCACCGACTTGTTGAACGCAGTCGGCGAGCTCAGCGTGCGGTAAAGCAGCTTGTCGCTGGTCCACGCGACATCGCCGCTGTCGGCCTTCCACGCAGTGACGCGATCGGACGCATCGCCGGCAAACACGAACTGCGCATCGCCGGTGACCGCGTCGGTGCCACCGACGTTCTTGCTCCAGACGAGCGTGCCACGCTCGGCATTCACGCAGCCGACCGCGGCCTGGAATGAACGCGCGCAGACGATGTCACCGTTGCGAACCGACGGGCCGACCAGGTCGGCCAGGCGCTCAAGCTCGTTGGCGCCGCGCGGCGAGCCGACCGTCACGTCCCACTTGACCGTGCCCAGCGTCGGGTCGACGCCGGCCATGCGCGGGCCCTGCCCGACGATCAGCGTGTTCTTGAACGCGCCGAGCACGCCCGACTGCGACAGGGTCAGCGGCTCACCCGGGCGTTGCAAAACCCAGAGCTTGCGCCCGTCGATCGCGTCGAAGGCCTGCACTGAGCGGTCGACACCGAGCACGAACACGCGCTCGCCGGCGACCAGCGGTGCGGTCGCGACGCGCGACCCGAGCGCCTTGCGCCACTTGACCTGGCCCTGCTCGAACACGACGAGCTCGCCCTCGCGCGTGACGACCGCGGCGAAGCGGCCGTCGCTGCCAACGCCGGCGCTGAGCTTGCCGCCGGCGCTGCCGCGCCAAATTTCGCGACCGGTCTCGGCGTCGAGTGCCAGCACCGTGCCATCGTCACCGGCGACCGTGAACAGGCCGCGCGACACCGC
>JANXVK010000075.1 GCA_025351675.1 Rhizobacter sp. | reverse complement strand
GGCTGGATCAGCGCCATGCGCGGCAGTTCACGCTGGGTGACAAACTTGCCCGCCGGGTCGACGACCATCCACGCGCGATCGAACTCGACGCCGGTCTCGATCAGCAACGCCTCGGTCAGCGCGATTCCGCCGCAGGATTTGATCGGGTAGACGTGCAGTGACGCCACGCTGACGGTTTGATCGCCTTCCATTCGGGGCCGCCTTGATGCGAAAAGGAGGCCGATTGTGACCTTCGCGGCAGCGCGCCGGCCCGATCCCTACAATCGAATGCAATGGAGAATTTCGATGTGCAGGTGCTCGGTGCGGGCATCGTCGGGCGCAGCCTCGCACTCGCGCTGGCGCGGGCCGGGTTGAGCGTGGCGCTGCGACCCGAGGCCGCGCGCCCCCCGGGCAGCGACGATGTGCGCGCCTATGCACTGAACGCCGCGTCGGTCGAGCTGCTGCGCGGGCTGAAGGCGTGGGACGCGTTGCCCGCGCACGCCGCAACAAAGGTACTCGACATGCACGTGCAGGGCGACGCGCATGCCGCAGCAATCGATTTTTCGGCTTGGCAGCAGCACGTCAGCGCGCTCGCGTGGATCACCGACGCCGCCGTGCTCGAGCGCGAACTCGCGGCGGCAGTGCGTTTCGCGCCGCACATCACGGTGGTCGGCCCGGCCGACCAGGTCACCGCATCGCTGACCGCGCTGTGCGAAGGCAAGGCCTCAGCGACGCGCGAGACGCTGGGCGTCGCATTCGATCGCGTCGACTACGGCCACCACGCGATCGCGGCGCGGCTCACGAGTACGCGTTCGCATCAGGGCATGGCGCGGCAGTGGTTCCGCGCACCCGATGTGCTCGCGCTGCTGCCGTTCGACACGCCGCAGCCGCAGCATTCATTCGCGCTGGTCTGGTCACTGCCCGACGCGCGCGCGGCCGAGTTGCTCGCGCTCGACGCGGTGGCGTTCGAGCAGCAACTGATGCAGGCGACGCACGGCGAGGCCGGCGAGCTGAAGCTCGCCTCCGAGCGGGCCGCGTGGCCGCTGATGCAGGCCAATGCAAGCGCCTGGTGCGGCCCCGGCTGGGTGTTGCTCGGCGACGCCGCGCACGTCGTGCACCCGCTCGCCGGGCAAGGGCTGAACCTCGGCTTGGCCGACGTGGCGGCGCTGGTGAAGGTGATCCGCGAGCGCGAAGCGTGGCGCCCGCTCGGCGACGAAAAACTGCTGCGCCGCTATGCTCGCGAGCGAATTGCGCCGACTTGGGCGATGGGGCAGGTAACCGATGGCTTGCTGCGACTTTTCGCCGAAGACATGCCCGCGGTGCGGGAACTTCGCAACCGCGGCCTGAATCTGGTCAACAAGCTTTCCCCGCTGAAGCGCTGGTTGACCGCGCGTGCACTCAATTCCTGAAGGATTGCCATGAAAACCCTGTTGCGCTCGACCTTGGCGCTCACACTGAGCCTGACCTTCGCCCATGCGGCCTTTGCCCAAGAGGCGGTGATTCGCAAGAACCTGGCCGAGCGGCTGCCCGACTTCCCAAAGATCGACGAGGTCAGCAAGACGCCGATCCCGGGCCTGTACGAGGTGCGCATCGGCACCGAGATCGTCTACACCGATGAGCGCGGTGATCACGTGATCCAGGGCAACCTCATCGAGACGAAGACGCGCACCGATGTCACCCAGGCGCGCATCGACAAGATCACCGCGATCGACTTCGCCTCGTTGCCGCTGAAAGACGCGATCGTCTGGAAGCAGGGCACCGGCGCGCGCAAGCTGGTCGTGTTCGCCGACCCGAACTGCGGTTACTGCAAGAAGTTCGAGACCGAGATGCAGCAGGTCAAGGACGTCACGGTCTACACCTTTTTGCTGCCGATCCTCGGCAACGATTCGGCCGACAAGTCGCGCAACATCTGGTGCGCGAAGGACAACAGCGCTGCTTGGCGCGACTGGATGATCAAGGGCGAAGCCGCGCCGCGCAGCATGGGCAACTGCGACACCTCGGTGCTGCAGCGCAACCTCGCGATGGCGAAGAAGTACCGCGTCAACGGCACACCGGCGCTGGTGTTCGAGGACGGCAAGCGCGTGCCCGGTGCGCTGCCGCCCGAAGAAGTCGAGAAGCGACTGCTCGCCAGCCGCAGCGGCAAAGGCTGATAAAGGCCTCAGGCGTACGACGCCGGCGCCGCGCCCGCCGCGCCGCGCTTGAACGTGGCGGCGAGCGCCTTCGCGGCCTGCACCAGCATCATCGCGTCAACCCCGACCGCGACGAACAGCGCGCCCTGGTCGAGGTAATACTGCGAGGCAGCGTTGTCGGTCATCAGGATGCCCGGCGCCTTGCCCGCAGCGCGCACCGTCGTGATGCCTTGCGTGAGCGCGGCCACCACCTCGGGATGTGCCGGCTGGCCGAGAAATCCCATCGATGCCGACAGATCGGCCGGGCCGAAGAACACGCCGTCGACACCGTCGACCGCGGCGATCCCGGCCAGGTTCGCCAGGCCGGTCATGGTTTCGACCTGGACCAGCACGCACATCTCGTCGTCGGCGCAATGCAGGTAGTGCGGCACATCGCTCCAGCGCGACGAGCGCGCGCCGGCACTGCCCACGCCGCGCACGCCGCGCGGCGGGTAGCGCGTGGCCGCGACCATGCGCGCGGCCTGTTCGGCGGTGTCGACCATCGGGATCAGCAGCGTCTGCGCGCCGATCTCGAGGTACTGCTTGATCAGCACCACGTCGCCGATCGGCGGGCGCACGATCGGGTGGGTCGGATAAGGGGCGACGGCTTGCAGCTGGCCGAGCACCGAGCGCAGGTCGTTCGGCGCGTGTTCGCCGTCGAGCAGCAGCCAGTCGAAGCCGGTCGTGGCGAGCGCCTCGGCGATGTACGGGTCGGCGAAGCTGGCCCACAGGCCGATTTGCGGCTTGCCGTCTTTGAGAGCCTGCTTGAAGGTGTTCTTGATCATGACGCCTCTTTTACCCGATCTTTACCCGATCACGCGTACTTCAGCTCCCCGGTCTTGCCCCGGAAGACGCGGTACGAAAAGATCGTGTAGCCGGCGATCGCCGGCACCGAGATGCACACGCCGATCAGGATCACCTTCAGCGCCGCCGGGCTGCTCGCGGCCTGCCAGATCGTCATCTGCCCGATCACGACGAACGGGTAGATGCTGTAGGCCAGACCGAGAAAGCCGAGCACGAACACCACGATCTGCAGCACGAACGGCAACCAGCACAGCGGGCCGCGCACCGCGTCGGTGTTGAGCAGCCAGCGCACCGCGAGCAGCGCGATGCCGGTCATCAGCGGGATCGCCATCAGCGCGATGATCTCGGGCAGCGCGAACCAGCGCTGGCGCACGATCTCGCTGACCCAAGGGGTGGCCATCGAGATCAGCACCATGCCGCCGACCATCGGCAGCCAGGCGATCCTGGCCCAGTGAACCGCGCGCTGCTGCAACTCGCCCTCCGTCTTCATCACCAGCCAGGTCGCGCCCATCAGCACATAGGCCATCGGCAGCGCGACCGCGATCGCCGCCGCAAACAGCGGGTAGTTCCAGCCGGTGCCGAAGCCGCTCACGTAGCGACCCAGCATCCAGCCCTGCGAGACCGCGGCAAGCGTCGAGCCGGCGAAGAAGAGGCGGTCCCAGGTCTGTTTGTGCTTGTCCTTCGCCTTGACGCGGAAGTCGAACGCGACCCCGCGCAGCGTCAGCCCGATCAGCATGAACGTGACCGGCAGGTAGAGCTCGCCCAGCACCACGCCATGCGCGCGCGGGAACGCGACCAGCAGGATGCCGACGCCGAGCACGAGCCACGTTTCGTTGGCGTCCCAGAACGGGCCGATCGAGGCGATCATCACGTCCTTCTCGGCATCGGTGGCGCGGTGCATCAGCATGCCCACGCCGAGGTCGTAGCCGTCGCTGACGACGTAGATGAGCATCGAGATGCCCATCAGCGCCATGAAGATGATCGGCAGCGCGGTATCGAAGGTCATCATGTTCATGCGGCGCCCCCGGTGGAGATGGCCGCGGTGGTGGACGCGCCCGCTGGCGTGGCGGCCCGATCGCGCGCCTCCTCGGCCAGCACCTCTTCGGGCTTCTCGGCCATGTACTTGAGCACCGTCATGTAGGCGACGATCAGCGCGAGGTACAGCACGATGTACAGCGCCAGGGTCAGCCCGATCATCGACGACGGCACGGTCGAGACCACGTCGGCGGTGCGCAGCAGGCCGTAGATGATGAAAGGCTGGCGGCCGATCTCGGTGACGTACCAGCCGGCGACGGTCGCGACCCAGCCCGAGAACGTCATCGACGCGAAGGTCCACAGCAGTACGCGCGGCAGCGCCGCCGGCTGCCATTTCGCACGCCGATACAGCCACCAGCCGAGCCAGCTCACGCCAAGCATCAGCATACCGACGCCGACCATGATGCGAAACGCGAAGAACACCGGCAGCGCCGGCGGGTGCGCGTCGCCGAACGAATTCAAGCCCTTGATCTCGCCGTCGAGCTCGTGGGTGAGGATCAGGCTCGCGACCTTCGGGATCGCGATTTCGAAGTGGTTCTTGCGCTCGGCCGCGTCGGGCACGGCGAACAGCAGCAGCGGTGCACCGCGCTCGGTCTCCCAGACGCCCTCCATCGCGGCGATCTTGGCGGGCTGGTGTTCCAGCGTGTTCAGGCCGTGCAGGTCGCCGACGAAAATCTGCACCGGGATCAGCAGCGCCGCGACCGTCAGCCCGACCCGCATCACGCGCGGCGCCGAACGCTGGCCGACGCCGCGCAGCACCTGCCATGCCGACAGCCCGACGAGCAGAAACGCGCAGGTCAGCCCCGAGGCCAGCAGCATGTGCGTGAAGCGGTACGGGAACGACGGGTTGAAGATCACGTCGACCCAGCTCTTGACGTGGTAGACGCCGTCGATGACCTCGTGCCCGGCGGGCGTCTGCATCCACGAGTTCAGCGCGAGGATCCAAAACGCCGAGAGCGTGGTGCCGAACGCGACCAGCGCGGTTGACATGAAGTGCACGCGCTCGCTGACCTTGCCGTGCCCGAATAGCATGATGCCGAGGAAGCCGGCTTCGAGGAAGAACGCGGTCAGCACCTCGTAGCCGAGCAACGGCCCGGCGATGTTGCCGGCCCGCTCCATGAAGCCCGGCCAGTTGGTGCCGAACTGGAAACTCATCGTGATGCCGCTGACCACGCCAAGCGCGAAGCTGAGCGCGAACACCTTGGTCCAGAAACGGTAGGCGTCGAGCCAGCCTTGGGCGAGCGCCTTGTCGGACCCGTGGCGTGTTTTCAGCCAGCGCACGCGAAAGAACAGCAACAACCACCCCAGCCCGATGCTGATCGTCGGGAACAGGATGTGGAACGTGATGTTGGCCGCGAACTGCATGCGGGCCAGGATTAAGGCGTCCATGGTTGTTTCCTTGCTCGGCTCCGCGCTCCGGAGAGAACCCGGAGTATCAGGCGAGAAGACTCAGGCGCGCCAGAACGACACTGCGTAGCGCGTGCCGCCGAACCGCGTCGCGTCGCGAGGCGGCCAGTGCTCGATCCGTTTCAGATGCCGCGAACCCAGCAGCACCTCGTCGAACACCGGGTTCAGGTAGATGACGGTCAGCGGGCGAGGGCGTGCGTCGAATGCGGCGTCGAGGCCATCGACGACCTCGCGCATCGTGCCAGCGCCGAACGGGTGGAACATGAACAGCACCGTGGTGTCGGTATGAGAGTAGGTCTGGGCGGGTGCGCAGACGAAGTCGACGCTGCCCTCGGCATAGCCACCGCGCCGGGCACTCTCGACGCACCGCGCGGTGAGCGGGGGATCGATCTCGACCCCCACCGCCCGTTTCGCGCCGAGCCGGCGGCCGAGAAAACCACGCGGCCCAAGCCGCAGCCGAGATCGACGAACACGTCGTCATGGCCCACGCCTGCATGGCGCAGCAACGAGAAGACATCGCGGTACGGCGTGGGGACGTAGTGGCCGTGCCAGTTGGCTTCGGAGATCGCACCGACCGCGGGGATGAAGCCGAAGGTGCGCACACCCAAGCGCCTGTCCCAGAGTTCGTCGTGCGGGTTCAGCAGCCGCTGCTTCAGGCCCTTGCCGCGCAGCCCGTCAAGCCAAGTCACGAAGACTCGGCATGTTGTGCGGTCGGGCGTGACGCGCTGCGCAACTCTGCAATCCGGCTCTTGCCCAGTTCGTACATATGGGTCGACCCGAGTGCCGAGTACTTCGCCGCATGCGATGGCAGCGCGGGCAGGCAGCCGTCGATCCGTTCGCCGAGCGCGTCGAGCAACTCGTAGCGCCGCCGATACTGGGCGCGCTTGCGCGACGCGATCTCTTCGAGCGGTCGGCGCGACGCGATCACGTCGATCTCGAAGAAGCCGCCTCCGATCTCTCGCCCACCGTTCTCGGTCCAGACTTGGTTGTAGTTGGCGAACACCCGGTTGCGCCCCGAGCCGAAGTACGCGCTGCGGCTCACCGAAGCGTCGTCGGCGATGGCCAAGATGCGGCTGACGCCGAGGCCGACGCAGAACCGGCGGAATGCCGTCAAGATGAGGTCGCGGGGGCGCAATCCTTCCATCTGGTGCGTCATCGCGCGATAGACCGCGAGTGCATCCTCTCTTCCAATGCCTTGGACCGCACCGACGTAGGCGACGCACCGACTTTCGGTTCGCCCGAGCGTGAAGACGATCGAGTACACCCGCACCTCACCTTGGAACAGGCTGAAGGTCAACTCGCCCTCGTGCTCGAACCACGGCGCCTTGTCGATCCGCAATTCGAGTTCGTCGCTGACCCGCGCGACCAGGATCGAGGCCTCCGCGGCAAACCACAACTGCGGGAACTGGTGGCTCAGGAGGTGATGGTGCCTGCGAATGGTCTCCATCTTGCGGGCGGCCGACCAGCCGCTGTTGAGGTACGGACGGCGCACGCACGCGACGAGCGACGGCCGGTGCGCGAGTTCGGCCAGCAACGCGGGGTTGTCGGGGTTGCTGAACCAATCGAGAAATGCGTCGAAATGCAGCAGGCAGCGCAGGTAGCAGGTGACCATTGCGCGGCGCGTCATGGGCACCCCGTCCGGCCGGGCGTAGCGGACCCCTTGCAACAGCCGGCTCAACACGTGTGCTGGGCTCTGGCGGCGGGCATCTGCTGCGCTTCGATCTGACGGTGCGGGTCGGTTCGTGAACATGGCAAAGAGAGAAGCGATCATCGCCGTGGTTGAATGATGGCCTGTCGGCGCGTCGATCCGATCAGGTTCTCGCGGACACCCCGATGCGCGCGGCTCGCCGCCTCGGTTGCGGGTGTTTCCATCGAGTTCTTCAAAGGGATGACGACATCTCCTCATTCAGCCCGCGAATGACGCTCCGACCGCGCGGAGCGCTCGGGCTTCGTAAACTTCTATTTCTTCATGCTACCGACGAATCAACATTTGCCGCTCCCCCCTGAACCGGGGACCAGGGTCATCCCTCTCTCGAACCGGGTGACCAAGTGATTTCTTATGCCATCACGGCCCACAACCCCCGAGCCCACCTCTTTCGCGTCACGCTGCGAATCGCGAACCCGCTGCCCGAGCAACGCCTGAGCCTGCCGGCGTGGATTCCCGGCAGCTACTTGGTGCGCGAGTTCGCGCGCCACCTGTCGGGGTTGTCGGCGCGCCAGGGTTCGCGCGAGGTGCCGCTGCAACAACTCGACAAGGCGACGTGGCTCGCACGCTGCGAGGGCCGCGCGGCGCTGACGGTCAGCTACCTCGTCTACGCGTTCGATACGTCGGTGCGGGCCGCGTTTCTCGATGCCCGGCGCGGCTTCTTCAACGGCACGTCGATGTTCCTGCGGGTCGAAGGACGCGAGGCCGAGCCGCATCGGG
>JANXVK010000021.1 GCA_025351675.1 Rhizobacter sp. | reverse complement strand
TTCTCGATCTGTCGCGCATCGAGTCGGGCGAAATGTCGGTGACGCGCGAGCCCGTCGCGCTCTCCGAGGTGGTCGAAGAGGCGGCCACCATGGTGTCGCCGCTGGTGTCGGAGGTCGGCGTCGAGATCTTCCTGAGGTCCGGGCCTTCCGCCACGCCGCATGAACAGGCGGGTCTGCTCGGCGAATCGTCGGTCCCGAGCGCCGCCGAGATTTGGGTGCATGCGGACCGGGTCAGGCTCAGACAGGTTCTGGTCAACCTGCTGAGCAATGCCGTCAAGTACAACCGACCGGGCGGCAGCGTGCTGTTGACCTGGAAGGCAACAAACGGGCGTTGCGAAGTCTCGGTCGCGGACACCGGACAAGGCATCTCGCCGGATCAGCTGACCGGCCTGTTCGAGCCGTTCAATCGCCTGGGCGCCGAGGCATCGAAGGTGGAAGGCACCGGCATCGGGCTGGTGCTGTCCCGTCAACTCGCCGAGATGATGAGTGGCAGTCTGACGATTTCGAGCGTCTTCGGCGAAGGCACGACCGCGCTGCTGACGCTGGCGACGGCATCGGCGCCCGACACCGCGATCCGGCGAGCGGCCCCCAGCGTCGCCGGTCGCGAGGGCGGCACTCTGCGTGTGCTCTACGCAGAAGACAACGAGGTCAATGCGGAGCTGATGCGACAGATCGTGCGCTTGCGCCCGTCCGTGTCACTCCGGGTCGCGGAAAACGGCAGCTCGGCGCTGGAAATGGCGACCCTCGATCCACCTGACCTGATGCTGATCGACATGAACCTCGGCGACATGACAGGCATCGAAGTGGCCCGCGCGCTGCACCGGGACCGTTCGACCCGCGACATCCGCATGTTCGCGCTGTCCGCCGATGCACTCCCCGAGCAGATCGATGCGGCCATGCAATGCGGATTCGAAGGCTATCTGACCAAGCCGATCAAGTTCGAGCAGTTGCTGGCGCTGTTCGACGGCGACCAACGGAGCCGACTGTAGGAATTCGACAACACCTTCTGTAACGGCGCATTGCTGCGATGCGGCGCCGCGGGCATGCTTCGTGCGACTTTGTTCTCGCAATTCGCAAACAACCGTTGGGGAAGCCATGTCACACGAATTTCGCCGGACCGGTGAACTGAAGAGCATCGGCAGCTATCCCGTCTGGGTTCAGCGTGTGGTCCGCGAGACCGCGCCGCACAAGAGCCGGGTCGTCGACCACGAGCTGTTCGCGCTGATGCGCGACGCCAAACTGCCGCTCGCCGCCATGCAGCGCTTCCTGATCGGGGTGTGGCCGACCATCGAACAGTTTCCGCGCTTCATGGGCATGAACCTGAAGAAGATCGGCTACGGCGACAGCGTCGGCGAAGACATGGCGCGCCGCTACCTGATCCAGAACATTCGCGTCGAGCAAAAGCACGCCGAGCACTGGGCGGCGTGGGCCGGCTCGGCCGACCTGACGCTGCACGACTTGCGCACCGGTGGCGACATGGAGGGCCTGCAGGCGCTGGCGCACTGGTGCTGGTACGTCTCGGATCAGGCGAACCTGGCCGTGGGCATTGCAGCGACCAACTATGCGGTCGAGGGCGCCACCGGCGAGTGGTCATGCGTCGTGTGTTCGAAGGACACCTATGCGCACTCCCTGCCGGAACAGATCCGGATGCCGGCGATGCGCTGGCTCAAGGTCCATGCGGAGTACGACGACACGCACCCGTGGGAGGCGCTGGACATCGTCGCGACCCTGCTCGGTCATTCGCCCAGCCCGCAGCAGATCGCGGACGTCCGCCGTGCCATCCAGTCGAGTTACGCTTACATGGAAATGGCCCTCGACGGCGCCATGATGGCGGCGAGCCACGGCAGCTTCGATGAGACGGCGTCGAACGCCTCCACGCTCGGATTCGACGCGCTCGACGCGGCTTGAGTCACCCCTTCTTCGGCGGGAGGTTCCGAAGGCCGGGTTGCAACCCGACTGACAGTCAAGACCGTCGTCCTTGACTCGTCAGCACGAGCGCAATCCCGCCGAGCAGCGCGAGCGATGCGAGCGCCAGCCGCGGCGTAATCGCCTCGTCCAGAAACAGCACGCCGGCAAACGCCGCGAGCACCGGAACCGACAGTTGCACCGTCGCGGCGCGCAGCGACGACAGCCCGGCGAGCGCGGCGTACCAGACGACATAGCCGAGCCCCGATG
>JANXVK010000010.1 GCA_025351675.1 Rhizobacter sp. | reverse complement strand
CGCGCAAGCCCAGCCGGTGGTCAACGTGTACACAGCGCGCCACTACCAGACCGACGAGGCGATGTACGCCAACTTCACCAAAGAGACCGGCATCACGATCAACCGCATCGAGGGCAAGGAGGACGAGTTGCTCGAGCGCATCAGGAACGAGGGCGCGAGCAGCCCGGCCGACGTGTTCATCACGGTCGATGCATCGCGCCTCGAAGTCGCCGACAAGGCCGGCGTGTTCCAGCCGGTGCAGTCGAAGGCGCTCGAAGCGCGCATTCCGGCAAACCTGCGCACGCCGAACTGGCTCGCGTTCTCGACTCGTGCGCGCGTGATCGTCTACAACACGAAGGCGATCAACCCGGAGTGGGTGCAGACGTATGAAGACCTCGCGAACCCGCGCCTGAAGGGTCAGGTCTGCGTGCGTTCGGGCTCGCACCCGTACAACCTGTCGCTCGGCGCCGCGCTGCTCACACACGACGGCGAAGCCAAGACCGAAGCCTGGGCCAGGGGCCTGGTCGCGAACTTCGCCCGCGCACCGAAAGGCGGCGACACCGACCAGCTGCGCGCCGTGGCCGCCGGCGAATGCGGCGTGGCACTCTCGAACAGCTACTACGTTGCCCGCATGATGCGTTCGACCCAACCCGCCGACGTGAAAGACATCGCCGCGCTGACGGTGGTCTGGCCGAACCAGAAGACTTGGGGCACGCACGTCAACGTGTCGGGCGCCGGCGTGATCAAGACCGCGCCGAACAAGGCCAACGCGGTGAAGTTTCTCGAATACCTCGCGAGCGATTCGGCCCAGGCGTATTTCGCCGACGGCAACAACGAGTGGCCGGTGGTCAAGAGCGCGGCGATCAAGAACCCGGCGCTCGAGAAGCTCGGGCCGTTCAAGGCCGACGAGTTGCCGGTCGAGACCTGGGCGCCGAACACGGTGGCCGCACAGAAGCTGTTCGACCGGGCCGGCTGGCGTTGATCAGTTCGGTGTGAGCCGGTTTAGTTGACTGGCTCGCGTGCCGCTTGGCTGCGCCTCCAAGCCGCCGGCGGCGCACCGAACTCGCGCCGGAAGGCGCGGCTGAACGCGGTGTCGGTCTGGTAGCCGACGTCTTGCGCGATGCTCGCAAGTTGCGCATTGCTGCCGCGCAGCAGGTTGGCAGCGAGCAGCATGCGCCATTGCGTGAGGTACTGGATCGGCGAGCTGCCGACGAGCTGCTGGAAGCGCTCGGCCAGCACCGAGCGCGAGGTACCGGCCTCGCGCGCCAGTTCTTCGAGCGTCCAGGCGTGGGCCGGGCGTTTGTGCAGCGCGTTCAGCGCCGCGCCGACGATGCGGTCGCCCACACCGGCGAGCCAGCCGGTGCGGCCTTCACCGTGCTCGTTCATGTACAGGCGCAGCACCTCGATGAACAGCACCTCGGCGAGCTTCGCGAGCACGCCGGCGCCGCCCGGCCGCGGTGAGCGCGCTTCGGCGAGCGCGTAGCGCACCGAGGCTTCGAGCCAGGTGCCGGCGTTCGAGCCGCGCACGTTGACGCGCACGATCGGTGGCAGGCCGGCAAGCAGCATTTGCGCGAGGCGTGCGTCGCAGGCGAGGTAGCCGCACAGCAGCCGCGTCGGCGCACCGCCGCCGCCGTGGTTGAGCTGGCGCGGACGGCGCGCGAGCACCTCGTCGAGGCGCGCGCCGCTCGCCGGCAGCACACCGGGCGCCGAGGTCATGCAGTGCGCGTCGCCCTGCGGGAAGACGACGGCGTCGCCGGCCACCAGCCGCACCGGTGCGGCGCCGGGCATCTCGACGAAGCACTCGCCTTCGGTGATCAGGTGGAAGATCACGACGCGCTCGGCACCGGGTTCGAGCAGCGGCGCGGCGAAGTCGGCGCGCGGCGACTGGTAGCACCACGGCGCGGTGAAGCGCGCCTGGATGAAGATCGCGCCGACGAGGCGGACGACGCGCAGGGTTTCGGAAAGGGCGTCCATCGTTTGATGTGGCTCAGGCGGCTCAGGCGGCCTCGACCTCGATCAGCAGAGCGAGCGGGGTCGCGCGCGTCACCGCGTTCGGGATCGGCGAGCGGCTGCAGCCGCGCTCGACCAGCGCGCGCAGATGCGCCGCAGCGACGCCAAGCGCGGCGATGCGCACCTGCAACTGCATGTCGAACGGACCGGCGCCGACGATCGCGCCGTTCGCATCCGCCATGCCGAGCAGCCCGCGCACGTCGGAGCGGCTGGTCGCGCGAACTTCGAGCAGCGAGAGCGCGATGCCGTCGGTCGCCGCCGCAAGCGCGATCGAGGTCGCCGCGCACGACGCCACGCCGGCGCGGAACAGCCAGCCCGGCGTGACCTGGTCGCCGGTGCCGCCGAGCTCGGTCGGCATGTCGGTCGCGAGCTGCATGCCGTTGGCATGGCTCGCGGTGACACGGGTGTTGCCCTCCCAGCGCGCGCTGGCCGGCGCGTCGTCGTGCAGGCCGGTTTCGGGGCGTCGCTGCAGCACGGCTTCAACGCGTTGCAGGGCGGTGGCGATGTGTTGCGTCGTCATGCGATCAACTCCGTGTCGGCTCGATGCGCTGCATTCTGGCGCTGCCGGCGCATGCGGCCAACCCCACGAGCGGCGCGGCCGGGTCGGCCGGACGATCGGGCAGCCCGCGCGGACGTTGCGCGAACCCGGTGCCGGGAAGTTGGGGAGGCGCGGACGATTGAGCAGCCGCGGCCGACGCGCGGGCAGGACAGCGCTGCCGCCGCGCCGCGACAGTGCGGCTTCGCCCTCACGCTTCATCAGGAGACTGTTCCATGACCGCATCCACCACCACCCCGCCCGCCGTCGACCTCGTCGCGCTGAAGGGCCGCCAGCAAACGGCGTGGGCCAGCGGCGATTACGCCGTGATCGGCACCACCCTGCAGATCGTCGGCGAGCAGCTCGCCGAGGCCTGCGACCTGCGCACCGACGAGCGCGTGCTCGACGTCGCCGCCGGCAACGGCAACGCGACGCTGGCCGCAGCACGCCGGGGCTGCCTGGTTACCTCGACCGACTATGTCGACAGCCTGCTCGAGCGCGGCGCCGAACGCGCGCGTGCCGAACGCCTCGAGGTCACGTTCCAGACCGCCGATGCCGAAGCGCTGCCGTTCGCCGACGCGAGCTTTGACGCCGTCGTCTCGACCTTCGGCGTGATGTTCTCACCCGACCACGCGAAGTCGACAAGCGAACTGGCACGCGTGGTTCGTCCTAACGGCCG
>JANXVK010000008.1 GCA_025351675.1 Rhizobacter sp. | reverse complement strand
GACCAGACGGTCCTCATCGACGCGCGACAGCACGGTGCCGCGGCGGCCCTTGTCGCGGCCAGTCAGCACGATCACCTGGTCGCCCTTACGAATCTTGTTCATCGCAACTTATTCCTGATCAACGTCGGCGCTCAGAGCACTTCCGGCGCGAGCGAGACGATCTTCATGAAGCGCTCGGTGCGCAGCTCGCGCGTCACCGGCCCGAAGATGCGCGTGCCGATCGGCTCGAGCTTGGCGTTGAGCAACACTGCGGCGTTGCCGTCGAACTTGACGAGCGAGCCGTCTTGGCGGCGCACACCCTTGGCGGTGCGAACGACGACGGCACTGTAGACCTCGCCCTTCTTCACTCGCGCACGCGGCGCAGCTTCTTTGATGCTGACCTTGATCACGTCACCGATACCGGCGTAGCGGCGCCTGGAGCCACCCAGCACCTTGATGCACATGACGGATTTCGCGCCAGTGTTGTCCGCGACGTCGAGTCGCGATTGCATTTGAATCATGTTGTCCTGTCCCCAACTTGATGGCCGACCAGTTACTTGGTGTTGGCGATCAGTCTTGGTCCCGTTCGGGCAAAGAATCGTCAGATCCGAAACCTGCGCCTACTCGAACGAGCTGGCGGCCGATTTCGGCGAAGTCTCAGATTATGCAGCACTTTTGCGCGCTGCGTCAATGACCTTGACTGTTGCGCGCTTACGCCAGCACTTCCTGGGCTTGTTTCAGCATCGTGCCGGCGTCGCTGACTTCGAATTTGCCTGGGCCTTCGACATTAAGCGTCTTGACCACGCCGTCGACGACCAGCATCGAGTAGCGGTTCGAGCGCAGGCCCATGCCGCGCGCGGTCAGGTCGAGCGTCAGGCCGGTGGCCTTCGCGAAGTCGGCGCTGCCGTCGGCCATCATGCGAACCTTGCCGCCGGCGTGCTGGTCACGCCCCCAGGCGCCCATCACGAAGGCGTCGTTGACGGACACGCACCAGATCTCGTCGACACCGGCCGCCCTGAGCGCTTCGGCGTTCTCGATATAACCGGGTACGTGCCTGGCCGAGCATGTCGGAGTGTAGGCGCCGGGCAGCGCGAACACAGCGATCGTCTTGCCGGCAGTCGCTTTCTCGAGGTCGAACGGGTTCGGGCCGAGCGCGCAGCCGCTGCCTTCGACTTCGATGAACTCCGAGAGGCTGCCTGCGGGCAACTTGTCGCCAACTTTCAACATGAGAATCTCCTGATGTATTCGGAAACCAAAAAACGGCCGGACGCCCGTTTCAGCGTTCCGACCGTTTGATGCGATAGCGGTGGTTTAGACCACGATCGCCTTCTGCACGAGGCGGGTCACTGTCCAAGCCTTGGTCTTCGAGATCGGACGCGTTTCCGCGATTTCGACCACGTCGCCCAGCTTGTACTCGTTGTTCTCGTCGTGCGCGTGGTACTTGCTCGACTTCGCGACGATCTTGCCGTACAGCTCGTGCTTGGTGCGGCGCTCGATCAGCACCGTGATGGTCTTTGAGCGCTTGTCGCTGACGACCTTGCCGACCAGCGTGCGGGTGTTCTTCGCCTTGGCTTCTGCGACCGGCGCGGCGGCGGTGGTTTGCTGCTCGCTCATTTCTTCGCTTCCTTCTTCTTCTGGGCCAGCACGGTCTTGGCGCGAGCGATGTCGCGACGCGTGTTTCCCAGCTGGGTGTGGTTGGCGAGGTTCTGGGTCGCCTTTTGCATGCGCAGACCGAAGTGGGCCTTCAGCAGGTCGCCGATCTCTTTCTGGAGACCGTCGACATCTTTCGCGCGGAGTTCAGATGCTTTCATGAATGTTCTCCTTATGCGCCGACCTGGCGCATCACGAAGGTGCACTTCAGCGGCAGCTTCGCAGCGGCCAGCGTGAACGCTTCGCGGGCGAGTTCTTCGGCGACGCCGTTGATCTCGTACAGCACCTTGCCCGGCTGGATCTCGGCGACGTAGTACTCGGGGTTGCCCTTGCCGTTGCCCATGCGGACTTCAGCCGGCTTCTGCGAGATCGGTTTGTCCGGGAAGATGCGGATCCAGATGCGGCCGCCGCGTTTCACGTGACGCGAAATCGCGCGACGTGCAGCTTCGATCTGACGCGCCGTCAGACGGCCGCGTTCGGTGGCCTTGAGGCCGAAGTCGCCGAACGACACTGCCGCGCCACGGGTGGCGACGCCGGTGTTGCGGCCCTTCTGTTCCTTGCGGTATTTTCTGCGTGCAGGTTGCAGCATGCTTATTCTCCTTTGGCGTCAGGCGTCGCGCTCGGCGCAGCATCGGGTGCTGCTGCCTTGCGCACGCGCTTGACGGCCGGTGCCTTCGGGGCGTCGCCGGCCGGTGCCGTGGCCTGAGCCCCACCAGCAGCAGCGCCAGCGTCGGCCGGGCGATCCTGGCGCGGTGCGCCACGATCGAAACCACCACCACCCGGACGGCCACCACGGCCACCCGGCGCACCGCCCGGACCCCGCGGCGGGCCGCGACGCGGGCCACGGCGATCGTCTTCGGCGCCCGGAGGCGTCACGATGCCGGGCGAGTCGCCGTTGGCGAGGCGATCGCCACGGTAGACCCAGCACTTCACGCCGATGATGCCGTAGGTCGTCTTGGCTTCGGAGAAGCCATAGTCGATGTCGGCCTTCAGGGTGTGAAGCGGCACGCGGCCTTCGCGGTACCACTCGCAACGTGCGATTTCGATGCCGTTCAGGCGACCCGACGACATCAGCTTGATGCCTTGAGCGCCCAGCCGCATCGCGTTCTGCATCGCGCGCTTCATCGCGCGGCGGAACATGATGCGCTTTTCGAGCTGCTGCGTGATGCTGTCGGCGATCAGCTGTGCATCGACTTCAGGCTTGCGCACTTCTTCGATGTTGACAGCGACCGGCACGCCGAGGCGGCGTGTCAGTTCGGCCTTCAGCGCCTCGATGTCCTCGCCCTTCTTGCCGATCACCACGCCCGGGCGCGCCGAGTAGATGGTGATGCGAGCGTTCTTGGCGGGGCGCTCGATCAGGATGCGCGAGACGGCCGCGCTTTTCAGCTTGACCTTCAGGTATTCGCGAACGCGCAGGTCTTCGGCCAGCATGGTCGCGAAGTTCTTGTTCGACGCGTACCAACGCGACGACCAGTTGCGCGTGACCGGCAGGCGAAACCCGATTGGGTGAATCTTTTGTCCCATGGTCTTTGCCTCTAGTTGCCGACGGTGATGTAGATGTGCGCGGTCGGCTTGCTGATGCGATTCCCGCGGCCCTTGGCACGTGCGGAAAAACGTTTCAGCGTGGCGCCTTGCTCCACGAAGATCGTTTTCACGGTCAACTCGTCGATGTCGGCACCGTCGTTGTGCTCGGCGTTCGCGATGGCTGACTCGAGACACTTCTTGATGATGCCGGCAGCGCGCTTCTGGGTGAAGGTCAGGATGTTGAGCGCCTGGTCCACCTTCTTGCCGCGGACCAGATCGGCCACCAGCCGACCCTTGTCGGCAGACAGGCGAACGCCACGGACGATCGATTTGGTTTCCATCGTCGTCATCCTTATTTCTTGTTGGCCTTCTTGTCGGCCGGATGCCCCTTGAACGTGCGGGTCAGCGCAAATTCACCGAGCTTGTGGCCGACCATCTGGTCGGTGATGTAGACCGGCACGTGCTGCTTGCCGTTGTGCACGGCGATCGTGATGCCGATGAAATCGGGCAAGATCGTCGAGCGGCGCGACCAGGTCTTGATCGGCTTCTTGTCTTTGATGGCAACCGCCTTCTCGACCTTCGCCTGGAGGTGATGGTCGACGAACGGGCCCTTCTTGAGTGAACGAGTCATTGCCGTCCCCTTACTTCTTGCGACGCGCGACGATCATCGTCTGCGTGCGCTTGTTGCTGCGAGTGCGGTAGCCCTTGGTCAACGTGTTCCACGGAGACACAGGTGCCTGGCCCTCACCGGTACGACCTTCACCACCACCGTGCGGGTGATCCACCGGGTTCATGGCAACGCCACGAACCGTCGGGCGGATGCCCTTCCAGCGAATCGCGCCGGCCTTGCCGTATTGGCGCAGCTGATGCTCTTCGTTGGAGACTTCACCGATGGTCGCGCGGCAGTCGATGTGAATCTTGCGAACCTCACCCGAGCGCAGGCGGACCTGCGCGTAGATGCCTTCGCGTGCCAGCAGCGTCGCCGAGGTGCCGGCCGAACGCGCGATCTGCGCGCCCTTGCCGGGCAGCATCTCGATCGCGTGGATGATCGAGCCCACCGGAATGTTCTTGATCGGCAGCGTATTGCCGGCCTTGATCGGCGCCTCGGCGCCGCTCAAGACAGTGGCGCCCACTTCGAGACCGCGCGGGGCGATGATGTAGCGGCGCTCGCCGTCGGCGTAGCAGACCAGCGCGATGTGAGCGGTCCGGTTCGGGTCGTATTCGATGCGTTCGACCTTCGCCGGAATCGCATCCTTGTTGCGCACGAAGTCGACGATGCGGTAGTGATGCTTGTGACCACCGCCGCGATGGCGAATCGTGATGTGACCGTTGTTGTTGCGGCCGGCGTTCTGCATTTGCGGCTCGAGCAGCGATGCCTCGGGCTTGCCTTTGTACAGATGCGGGTGCACCACCTTCACCACGCCACGGCGGCCCGGCGAAGTCGGCTTGATCTTGATGACAGGCATTACGCTGCCTCCCCGGAGAAGTTGAGCTCTTGGCCCGCCTTCAGCGACACATACGCCTTCTTGACGTGGTCACGGCGGCCAATCGACTTGCCGAAACGCTTGACCTTGCCCTTTTGGATCACGGTCGAGACGGACTCGACTTCGACCTTGAACATCAGTTCAACGGCCGCCTTGATCTCGGGCTTGGTGGCGTCGCGCATCACCTTGAACAGCACCTGGTTGTGCTTCTCGGCCGCCATCGTTGCCTTTTCGGACACGATCGGGGCGATCAGCACTTGCGCCAGGCGGTCGGCGTTGTGCTTGGGCTTCACGGCGTTTGCAGATGTGGTTGCTGCGGTGCTCATGCCAGCATCTCCTTGAGCTGCTCGACAGCCGCCTTGGTCACGAGCACCTTCTTGAAGTGCACGAGTGCCAGCGGGTCGGCGTGACGCGGCTCGACGACGAGCACGTTGATCAAATTGCGCGAAGCCAGCAGCAGGTTGTCGTCGAGCTGGTCGGTGATGACCAGAACTGAGTCGAGGCCCATGGCCTTGAACTTGGCGGCAAGTGCCTTGGTCTTCGGCGAGTCGACGGTCAGCGAGTCGACGACGGCCAAGCGGCCTTCGCGAGCCAGCTGCGAGAAGATCGCAGCCATGCCGGCGCGGTACATCTTCTTGTTGACCTTCTGGGTGAAATTCTCGTCCGGGCTGTTCGGGAAAATCCGTCCACCCCCACGCCACAGCGGCGACGAGGTCATGCCCGCGCGAGCGCGGCCGGTGCCCTTTTGGCGCCACGGCTTCTTCGTCGAGTGCTTGACCATCGCGCGGTCGAGCTGGGCGCGCGTGCCTTGGCGTGCGTTGGCCTGGAAGGCCACGACGATCTGGTGCACCAGCGCTTCGTTGTAGTCGCGACCGAACAGCGTGTCAGGTGCATCGACCTTCGAGGTCGCCTGGCCTTGTTCGTTGAGGAGTTCAAGTTGCATTACTTCGCTCCCTTCGCAGGCGCCGCGGCCGGAGCGGCAACGCCTTCGCGCAGCACCTTGACCTTGATCGCCGGGCTGACGACCACGTGGCCGTTTTTCGCACCCGGCACCGCGCCGCGGACCAGCAGCAGCTGGCGCGCTTCGTCAATGCGGACGATGTCGAGGTTCTGGACGCTCTTGGTCACGTCGCCGCGCTGGCCGGACATCTTCTTGCCCGGGAACACGCGGCCCGGGTCCTGAGCCATAGAGATCGAACCGGGAACGTTGTGCGAACGGCTGTTGCCGTGCGACGCGCGATGCGATTTGAAGTTGTGGCGCTTGATCGTGCCGGTGAAGCCCTTGCCAATCGAGGTGCCCTGCACGTCGACGAACTGGCCGACCGCGAACACACCGGTCGGCACGACATGGGCGCCCGGCTTGTATTCGGCGGCCACTTCAGCGGCAACACGGAATTCCTGGAGGATTTCGCCGGCTTCCACACCCGCCTTGGCGAAGTGGCCCGCTTCGGGCTTGGAAACGCGAGACGCCTTGCGCTCGCCGAACGCCACCTGAATGGCGCTGTAGCCGTCGATCTGCTCGGTCTTGATCTGTGCAACGCGGTTGTTGGACACATCGAGGACCGTCACGGGAATGGCATCGCCATCGTCCGTGAAGATGCGCATCATGCCCACCTTGCGGCCCAGCAAACCGAGGCGATGCCCTGGATTGACTGTCGTCATAAAGTTTCTCCAGCTCCCGGGCGTTGCAGCGCGGCAGCCTTTGTTCACGAGCCCGACATCGATTGGTCGGGTTGATAAGTTTGCCGTCGT
>JANXVK010000674.1 GCA_025351675.1 Rhizobacter sp. | reverse complement strand
ACCGGCCACGGCGTCGGCTACTTCCTGAACGTGCACGAGGGCCCGCAAAGCATCTCGAAGACGATCCCCGATGCCAACATGGCGATGGAGGCCGGCATGATCACCAGCATCGAGCCGGGCCTGTACCGGCCCGGGCGCTGGGGCATCCGGATCGAGAACCTGGTGCTGAACGTGCCGGCGGCGTCTGCCGCCGTTGGTGAGTCGAGCGAGTTCGGCGAGTTCCTCGAGTTCGAGACGCTCACGCTGTGCCCGATCGACACGCGCTGCATCGAGCGCGCGCTGCTTCGGCCCGACGAGATCGACTGGCTCAACGGCTACCACGCGACGGTGCGCGAGCGCCTCGCGCCGCTTGTCGGCGGCGCTGCGCTGGCGTGGCTGACGACCCGCACCGAAGCGATCTGAGCGGGTCGCGCGGCGGTCGCGCCGCGGCCCTTCGTCCGCGCTGCCCGCAGTTCATCCGCGCGTCGGCGCGCTTCGTCGCACAGCGGTTTGCAGGCGGTCGTGCGGCCCCTAGAGTTCGTTTCATCGCAGCCACCGCTGCTTCGCAACGAACCCCAGGAGTCACGCCATGATCAGCCGCCTCACCACCCTCGCCACCTGCTTCGCGGTCCTGGCCACCGCCACCTTGAGCTACGCCGCCAGCACGCAGCAGACCACGATCGCTGCGCCGGCCGCCGTCGCCAAACAAGTGCGCATCGTCGAACTCGAACGCGTCGTCGTCACCGCCAAGCGACTGACCGCGCCGACGCGCTGATCGCCGTGCGGGCGGTGCCTTCGGCGCCGCGTTCTTCTGCCACTCCGTATCGGGTCATGCGCCCGAGGCCTCCTGGGAATTCGGGCCTCGGGCGTTTTTTTGTGGGCTGCTACCCTTCACGGCCATGCCCAGCCTTCAGTCCCACGCGATCGGCATCGACCTCGGCGGCACCAAGATCGAGGCGATCGTGCTCGACACCGACGGCGCGAGCCTGTTTCGCGAGCGCGTGCCGACGCCAGTCGGCGACTACCACGGCACGCTGGCCGCCGTGGCCGCGCTGGTGGCGCGCGCGGAGTCCGATCTGGGCCTCGCCGGCGCCAGCGTCGGTGTCGGCACGCCCGGCACCGCGACCGCCGCCGGCCTGATCAAGAACGCGAACTCCACCTGCCTGAACGGCCAGCCGTTGCAGCGCGACCTCGCCGACCTGCTCGGCCGCCCGGTGCGCATCGCGAACGACGCGAACTGCCTCGCGCTTTCGGAGGCGACCGACGGCGCAGCGCGCGGCGCGGCGGTGTCGTTCTCGGTGATTCTGGGGACCGGCGTCGGCGCCGGCATCGTCGCGAACGGGCGGCTGCTCGAAGGCCCGAACGGGCTGGCCGGCGAATGGGGTCACAACCCCTTGCCTTGGGCCGGTGCCGACGAGTCGCCCGGCCCGGCGTGCTTCTGCGGCCGGCGCGGTTGCGCCGAAACTTGGCTCAGCGGGCCGGCGCTGGCGCGCGATCACGCGGCACACACCGGCGAGTCCCTCACGGCACGCGAAATCGGCACGCGCGCCGACTGCGGCGACGCGGCCTGCGAAGCGAGCCTGCAGCGCTATGAATCGCGACTCGCGCGGGCATTGGCCCAGGTCGTCAACCTGCTCGACCCCGACGTGATCGTGCTTGCCGGCGGCGTCTCTCAACTCGATCGGTTGTGCGCCAACGTGCCCCGGCTGTGGGATGGATTCGTCTTCAGCGGCGGGCTGCACGACAGCGTGCGCACCCGGCTCGTCCGCAGCACGCATGGCGACTCGTCCGGTGTGCGCGGCGCGGCCTGGCTCTGGCGAAGCTGAGACGCGGCCCGCTTCGTCGAGGCGCGTTTTCGCACCGTTCAACAGCCGCAAACTGCAGCCCGTCGCAAGCCGCTGTGACGCGGTAGCCGGTGCTCCCAAAGTTCATCTCGACGCAGCCCACAAGCTGCGCCGCCGAACCGCAAGGAGTACCTCACCATGACCGACCGCATCTTCTTCGCCGCCCTGAACTGCAGCCTGATGTTCGTCGGTCCCGGCGCGATCGGCACCGCAATGTTCGGCTTCGACACGCGCGGCGTTGCCACCCAAACCGCGGCAGCGCCGGTTCGCGTGGTGCAACTGGTACCGGTGGTCATCGTCGGCAAG
>JANXVK010000671.1 GCA_025351675.1 Rhizobacter sp. | reverse complement strand
GAGAACGCGACCTTCTCGGGCCGCAGTTCGTTGACCTGCGAACTCGCCTTCGGCAGCTCGAGCTTGACGGCCTGCGTCAGCAGCGGCGCGGTGATGATGAAGATCACGAGCAGCACCAGCATCACGTCGATCAACGGCACCATGTTGATCTCGGACATCGGCGCGCCGGTGCTCTTGGAGTCGAAGCTGGCGAAGGCCATCGTGTGTGCTCCTTTTTCCTGCGGCGATCAGGCCGCCGCCGGGCGCGCGCCCATCGGGCGGACGTTGGCAGGTGGCGGCTCGCTCGCGGCACCGTGGCCAAGCGCCTGGCCCATCGAGACGAAGGTGTAGAGCTCGTAGGCGAAGGCATCGAGCTTGCCCGCCATCACGCGGTTCGCGCGGGTCAGCCAGTTGTAGCCCATCACCGCGGGGATCGCGACCGCGAGGCCGAGGCCGGTCATGATCAGCGCCTCGCCGACCGGGCCGGCGACCTTGTCGAGCGTGCCGGCGCCGCTCATGCCGATCGCGATCAGCGCGTGGTACACGCCCCAGACCGTTCCGAACAGGCCGACGAACGGCGCGGTCGCACCGACCGTGGCGAGCACCGACAGGCCGTTCTCGAGCCGCGTGGTTTCTTCGTCGAGCACCTTCTTGATCGTGCGCGTGACGAACTCACCCGACGAGCCCGCTTCTTCGAGCTTGGCCGCCCCGTACTTCGCGTGATGGGCCCGCGCCTGCATCGCGTGCGCGGTCAGGTGCGAGAACGGGTCGCGCGCGCCGTGCGTCGAAATCTCGCCGGCCACCGCATCGAGCGAGGTCGCGTTCCAGAAGAAGTTCAGGAAGGCGTTGCTGCGACCGCGCCGCGCCAGCAGCGAGACGCCCTTGATCGCGATGATCGCCCACGAGGCGATCGACATCCCGATCAGGATCACCAGCAGCGTCTTGCCGACGACATCGGCTTGGGCAATGAAGTGGCCGAAGCCAAGGCCGGCCATCTCGGGCGCGGTTGCAGCCAGGGTTGCGGGGTTCATGTGGTCACTTCTCCAAACCAAAATCGATGGGGACATTGGCCCAACCGGAGACCGGCTGGCCGTTTTCAGTGGGCGGCCTGAAGCGGAACTTCAGCACCGCCGCGAGGGCCGAGGCGTCGAGGCGCTCGAACCCGGATGACTTGGCGACCTGCACCTGGCGCGGCGTGCCGGCCTCGTCGATGAACACGCGCACCAGCACGCGGCCGGCTTCGGCGTTGCGCTTCGACAAGCGCGGGTAGTCGGGTTCGAACGTGCTCGCGTATTGCACCGACGAAGCCGGGAGATTCTTCGGCGGCGGTGGTGGCGCAGGCGGTGCGGGCGAGGCCACCACAACCGGGGGAGCCGGCGGCGCGGCGATCACGACCGGCTCGGGCGGCGGCGCGGGCACGACGAAACTGCTCGGCGCCGGACTCGGCGCGGCGGCGATCACCGGCAACGGCGGCGGCGCCTTCTTGACAATCGGTTCGGGCTTCGGCGGCGGGGGCACCGGCGGCGCGGGCGGGGCCGGTGGCGCGATCAAGTCGACGAACATCGGCGCCGCTTCGAGCACCGCCTCGCGCACCGCGCTGATCTGCATCAGGCCCCACGCGCCGGCGGCGTGCGCGGCGACGATCGCGGCGATCATCACTCGGCGCTGCGTGGGTGTCAGGCCATCGCCGCTGCCGGCGCGCGGCAACGGCGGCAGCACCGACACGGCGACGCGCGGCGAAGGCGCGGCGCGCGTGGCGATCGAGTTCAGCGGCAAGGTCGGGGCATTCATCGGGAGCGGAGTCGGTCAACGTGTCGGCGGGGTCGCGGTCGGTGACTCGCGCCACTGCCACGAAATTTAACACAAATGAGAACGATTCCTATTGCAATTCCCGCCCGGCATCGGGGCCGACTTCAGCGGAACGCGACGCGCGCTCGATCCGAGACAGGCGTCGGCACGGTATTCTTCGGCCATGAAAATCATCGTCCGTTGGCTTCTGCTCGCCGCTGCCCTGTTGTTGGTGGCTTACCTCTACCCCGGTGTCACGGTGACGAACTTCGTCTCGGCGATGATCGCGGCCTTCGTGCTGGGCTTGCTGAACACCTTGCTGCGACCGATCCTGGTGCTGCTGACCCTGCCGGTCACGGTGATCACGCTCGGGCTGTTCCTGTTCGTGATCAACGCGCTGATGTTCTATTTCGCCGCGTCGATGCTCAACGGCTTCCACGTCGCCGGCTTCGTCGCCGCGTTGATCGGCTCGCTGCTGTACAGCCTGTGCGGAATGGTGATCGACGTGGCGATGGAACGCGTGTTCGCTCGCGGCTGATGCGCAGGCCGGTGTCAGCGCCGCTTCTGCGATGAAGGCGCCTGCGCTGGCTTGAGGCCCGCGCCACGCACCTCGAAGTGCACCGTTTCCAGCGCTTCGCCGCTGCGCCCGACCAGCGTCAGTTCGTGACGCCCCGGCCACGGCGCCCAAGCGAACTTCGTCGACGCGCCGAGCCGCTTGCCGTCGAGCACCCAGGTGCCGTGCTCGCCCTCGAAGGTGATGCGCTGCGCCGCCGGCGGCATGTCGGGGTCGATCGCGAAGATGCTGCCGTCGCGCGGGCTGGTGATGCCGAAGCGCCATGGATCGCGAAGAGGCCCACTTCGTGGACCTGTCTCGCTCACTTGCGCGCTCACGCGCTGCAGCGCCTGCTCGGTGCCGGCGATGAAGAACTCATCGCGCGATGGCTCGCGCTGCATCTCGAACGAAACCTGCGCGCGGGCCACGCCGGCCGGCGCGCCCGGCGCGCGTGACGGCTGCCCGGCATGCAGATGCGCGACCAGCGCCTGCCACACCGGCGCCGCGCCGCTCACGCCGCTGACGCTGTGCATCGGTGCACCACTCGCGTTGCCGATCCACACGCCGACCGTGTAGCGGTCGGTGAAGCCGATGCACCAGTTGTCGCGCATGTCCTTGCTCGTGCCGGTTTTCACCGCCGCGAAACCGCGCGTCGCGAGCAGGCTGTTCAGGCCGAAGGTGCGCACGCGGGCGTTGTTGTCGGCGAGGATGTCGGCGGCGAGGAACACGGCAGCCGGGTTCGCAACGCGCACCGGCTTCACCGAGGCTTCCCGCAGCGATGGATCCGACGTCACGCGCAGCGCGACAGGCGCATACACCCCGCCGTTCGCGAACGCACGGTACGCGTTCGTCAGCGTGAGCAGGGTCACGTCGGCGCTGCCGAGCGCGAGCGAGTTGCCGTAGAAGCCACCGGGCTTCGGCAAGGCCAGGCCGAGCGCGTTGAAACGCTCGACCAGCGCATCCGGCCCGAGCATCGCACCGACCCGCACCGCCGGCACGTTCAGGCTCGCGCCGAGGGCAGTGCGGGCGCTGACCCAGCCCTTGAAGTCGTGGTCGTAGTTCTGCGGCAGGTACAGGCCGTTCGTTGTCGCGAGTTGCGCCGGCGAATCGTCGATCAGGCTCGCCGGCGTGATCAGCTTCTTCTCGAACGCGAGCGCGTAGACGAAGGGCTTCAGCGTCGAGCCCGGCTGGCGCCGCGCAAGCACGCCGTCAACGTGGCGCCCGCCCGACAGATCGCCGCTCGAACCGACCCACGCGCGCACCTCGCCGCTCACGTTGTCGAGCACGACCAGCGCGCCGTCTTCGACATTGCGGCCGCTGAGCTCCCCGAGCTGACTGCGCAAGGCTGCGACCGCAACACGTTGCAAGCCTGCATCGAGCGTGCTGCGCTGAACGGCCGCGCCGTCGGCCGCGATCGCCTGGCGCGCGAAGTGCGGTGCGAGCTGCTCGACCAGCGGCATGCCGCCCTTGCGCGCGAGCGACGTGGCCGTCAACGCGACGACACCCATACAAGCCGACTGCTGCAATTGCAGGATGCCGCAGGCGCGCGTTGCGACCGCCTCGGCACTCGCATTCGGTCCGCGCAGCAGCGCCGCGGCGACCGCAGCCTCCTGGATGTCGAGCCCGCCCGGGTGCTTGCCGAACAGCGTCAGGCTCAGCGCATCGATGCCGACGAGTTCGCCGCGGAACGCGACCGAGTTCAGGTACGCCTCGAGGATCTCGCTCTTCTTCCAGTTCGCCTCAAGCCGCGTCGCCGTGATCGCCTGGCCGATCTTCTGGCCAACGCTGCGCCCGCCGCCCGGCCGCGCGAGGCCGTCGTCGATCAGGCCGGCGAGCTGCATCGTCAGCGTCGACGCGCCGCGCGTCTTGCGGTTCCAGACGTTGCTCCACGCGCTCGTGGCGACGGCGTTCCAGTCGACGCCGCTGTGCTCGTAGAAGCGACGGTCCTCGCTGAGCACGATCGCCTGCAGCAAGGCAGGTGACATGTCGGCGAGCGGCACCCACGCCAAGCGGCGCACCTGCTTGTCGACGCGCAGCGTCTGGATCGGCACGCCGTGGCGATCGGTCAGCGTGATGTCGGAGGGCTTGTGTGCCGCGCGCACTTCGGCGAAGGTCGGCAGCGCGTGCGCCAGTGTCGCTGCGCACAGCAGCGCAGCGGCAGCGCTCGCGGTACGCAACAAGATCACGGCGCAACCTCAACCATCGCGTTCGGCAGCTCGCCAAAAGTCTCGGGCGCATACATCGCTTCGACCCGCGTCGGCGGCAGCGAGAACTTGCCCGGGTTGTTCAGCCGCACGGTGTACTCGATCACGTGCTTGCCCTTCGGCAGGTACTCGTAGTAGCTGCGGAAGGCCTCGAAGCTGCGCTCTTGATACGCCGGCCACGCCGTGCCGCTGCGCTTCTCGGTGCCGGTGGCAATCGACGAATCCCGGCCCAGGCCCGAGCCGAGGATCGTCGCGCCGCCGGGCACCGGGTCGCTGACCACGACCCAGGTCATGTCGGTCTGCGCCTCGACGTCGATGCGCACGCGAACGATGTCGCCGCGCGACCACGGACCGGTCTTGCCCTTCGATGCATCTTTCTGCTCGACCGCGCTGATGCTGCGCGTGACGCTGTAGCCGGCGCGCAGCGGTGCGCGCAAAGGCACAGCCGCGAGGCTCTGCACCGTGAGCCACGGCTTGCCGCTGCCGTCCTGCGCCACATTCAACGGCCCCGGTGCGGCCGGCCACGCCAGCGTCATCGAACCACCGCCTGGCTTGGCCGCCCAGTCGATCGCACCGCTCTTGTCGCCGAGCGTCGCGGCGGTGCGACCCGAGACCTTTGTCGACTCAAACTTCGCCGAGAACTTGTCGAGTGCGAGCGAGCCCCACAGGTTCGCGGTCGTCGTCAACCACGCGCCGGCGCGTTGGCGCGCGAGCGCGCCGACGACCATGCGCGGGATGTCGTCCTTCCACGCCGGGTCGTCCATCACCGCGAGGATCAGCCGCGCCGCGTTCGCGTCGGCGCTGTCCATCAGCCACCACCAGAAATCGTCCTGCTCGTTGCTGAACTTCAGCGTCGTGCCGGCATACGTCAGGCGGCTGCGCAGAATCTGGTTCGCTTCCTCCAACCGTTTTGGCGCGCTGGGAACGCCGTTGACCTCGCGCAGGATGCGCAGCCAGTCGATCACCGCCGCGGTCGGCCAGGTGTTGGGCACGAGGTTGACGGAGCCGAGCATCTTCGGGTTCGCGCGGCCGTAGCGCGACAGCGCTTCGATCGCAGCGAGCTTGCGCACGTCGAGATCGGCCTTCGGCGACCAGAACTTGCGTTCGATGCGGCCTTCGACGAAGGCGACGAGGCCGGCGAGCATCGCGTCGCGCGCCGGCGCCGGCAGCTCGAAGCCGGCCTCGTTCGTTGCCGCGAGCACGTAAGCCGTCAGTCGATCGCTGCCGCGCGGGCCGTCGTCGACGCGCGGCGGGAAGTAGCTCGCGAGGCCGTCGCTGTCGAGATAGGTCGGCAGCGCGTTCGCGACCGCGGCCCACAGCTTCGCGTCCTTCAGGCCGACCGCCTTCGAGGTCTTCTGTTCGAGGCAGATGAACGGGTAGGTCTCGAAGTAGCGGCGCATGCCGGGCAGCGCGCCGCTGAGTTTCGGCTGCACCGCGATCAGGATGCCGCCGCGCGCTCTTGTCGGTTCCTTGCCCGTGTCCGGCAGCGCATCGGCGGGCGCGGCGATCGGCAAGGTCAGCGTGCCTTCGAGCTGTTGCAGCGTGGCCTGCAGCACGCGCACCGGCACGGCGGGCGAGACGAGTTGCGTGACCTTGATGCGGTCTTTCGATTTCTCGCCGCCCTGCTCGTCGGCGCCCGCCTCCCACGTGACGCTGAACGCGTCGGCGGGAATGCTCACCGGCCAGACGAGTTCTTTCGCGGCACCCGCCGCGACGACCACATCCTGCGCCGGCAGCGCGAGCGGCGTGCGGACGATGTCGGGCGCAGTGCCCGAGTTCACCGTGCCCTGCAGCGTCGCGTGCACCTTCATCTCGCGCGCGGTCGTGTTGCGCAAGGTCAGCATCGCGCCGAACTGGTCGCCCTCGCGCACCAGCGGCGGCAGGCCGGCGAGCATCTGCAAGTCTTGCGTGACGCGGATGCTGGCGCTGCCGGTGCCGAACTGCCGGGTTCCTGCATCCGCAATCGCGACCAGCTTGAAGCTGGTGAGCGAATCGTTCAACGGCACCTCGATCGTCGCCTCGCCGTTCGCGTCGAGCACCACGCTCGCCTTCCACAGCAGCAACGTGTCGAACAACTCGCGCGTGGCGCCGCGCCCGCCACCGCCGCCGGCGGCGACGGCCTTGCGGCCGTAGTGACGACTGCCGATG
>JANXVK010000667.1 GCA_025351675.1 Rhizobacter sp. | reverse complement strand
GGAAGACGAGCTCGTCGCGCTGGTCGAGAAGATGCTCGACCGCGCCCGCGTCGATTTCCTGAAGCACCAGGAGGCCGCGAGCCGCGACGCGCTGCTGTCGCGCCTGACCACGCGCGAGGCGCAGGTGCTCGAGCGCATCGTCGCCGGCCGCCTGAACAAGCAGATCGCCGACGACCTCGGCATCAGCATCAAGACGGTCGAGGCGCACCGCGCCAATATCATGGAAAAGCTCAGCGCCAACACCGTGGCCGATCTGCTGAAGATCGCGCTGGGGGCGCAAGCGAAAGCTTGACCCGTTCACATCATTCCGAAGGCCGCCTGACCAGCGGCCTTTTGCGTTCAAGGAGCCCGCGATGGCCGCACAACTGATCGACGGCAACGCCCTCGCCAAATCCATCCGCGCCGACGTCGCCGAACGCGCCGCCGCGCTGACCGCCCGCGGCCACCCACCCGGCTTGGCGGTGATCCTGGTCGGCGAGGATCCGGCCTCGCAGGTCTACGTCAAGCACAAGGTCAACGACTGCGTCGGTGCCGGCATCCGCTCGGTGCTCGAAACGTATCCGGCCGACTTCTCGGAAGGCCTGCTTCTCGCGCGCATCGAAGCGCTGAACACCGACCCGACGATCCACGGCATCCTCGTGCAGATGCCGCTGCCCAAACACATCAACCCGCATCGCGTGATCGAGGCGATCTCGGTGGCCAAGGATGTCGACGGCTTCTCGACCCTCAGCGCCGGCGAGCTGATGACCGGGCTGCCCGGCTTTCGGCCGTGCACGCCGTACGGCTGCATGAAGCTGATCGAGACCACCGGCATCGACCTCCGCGGCAAGCACGCAGTCGTGATCGGCCGCAGCAACACGGTGGGCAAACCGATGGCGCTGCTGCTCTTGCAAGCCAACGCGACCGTCTCCATCTGCCACAGCGGCACGAAAGATATTGGTGCATTGACCCGCGACGCGGACGTGGTCGTCGCCGCGGTCGGCAAGCGCGATGTGCTGACCGCCGGTATGGTCAAGGCGGGTGCGATCGTGATCGACGTCGGCATGAACCGCAACGACGACGGCAAGCTTTGCGGCGATGTCGACTTCGCCGGGGTCCGGGAAGTGGCCGGCTGGATCACGCCGGTTCCGGGTGGCGTCGGCCCCATGACGCGAGCGATGTTGCTTATGAATACGGTGGAATCCGCCGAAAGAACGTGATGCGCTGAACCGGCGCAAACTGAAGAAAGATTCCTCGATGGACATCACGAATCCCCTGCTCAGCAGCGCCGGCCTGCCGCGCTTCGACGCGATCCGGCCCGAGCACATCACGCCGGCGATGAGCACACTGCTCATTGATGCCGATATGGCGCTCGACCTCGCCACCGGCGACACCGTCCCGGCCGACTACGACGCTCTTTCCGCCGTGCTCGATGTCGCGACAGAGCGCCTCGGCCGCGCCTGGGGTGCGATCGGCCACCTGAACGCGGTCGCCGATTCGCCCGCACTGCGCGCCGCCTACACCGCGAACATGCCGAAGGTCGTCGACTTCTACACCCGCTTGGGCGCCGACGAGCGCCTGTTCGGCAAGTACAAGGCCGTGCTCGCCGACCCGCGTTCGGCGCAGCTCTCGGCGCCGCGCCTGCGCGCGCTGACGAACGCGTTGCGCGACTTCAAACTCTCGGGCGCCGAGTTGGTCGGCGCGGCCAAGGCGCGCTACGCCGAGCTGCAGGACCGGCAGGCCGAGGTCGGCCAGAAGTTTTCCGAGCACGTGCTCGACGCGACCGACGGCTACGCGTACTACGCGAGCCTTGAAGAGCTCGCCGGCGTGCCCGCCGACGTGGTGCAGGCCGCCCGCAACGACGCCGAGGCCGCCGGCGAGGCCGGCCACAAGCTGACCTTGCAGTTCCCGCGCTTCTTCCCGGTGATGGAGTACGCGCCAGACCGCGCGCTGCGCGAGCGCCTGTACCGTGCGAACAGCACGCGCGCGAGCGAGTTCGGCTCGGCCGCGCTCGACAACACGCCGTTGATCCGCGAACTGCTCACACTGCGCCAGGAAGAAGCTGCGCTGCTCGGCTACGCCAGCCCGGCCGAGCTGTCGCTGGTGCCGAAGATGGCCGAATCGCCCGCGCAGGTGATCGGTTTTCTCGAAGACCTGGGCCGCCGCGCCCGCCCCGGTGCGCTGCGCGATCTGGCCGAGTTGCGCGAGTTCGCGCGCAGCGAACTCGGTCTGCCCGAGCTCGAGGCCTGGGACATTCCGTTCGCGAGCCAGAAGCTGAAGGAGCAGCGCTACGCCTTCAGCGAACAGGAGGTGAAGCAGTATTTCACCGAGCCGAAGGTGCTCGAAGGCCTGTTCCACATCGTCGAGACCGTGTTCGAGCTGCGCATCCGCCCCGACACCGCGCCGGTGTGGCATCCGAGCGTGCGCTTCTTCCGCATCGAACGCGATGATCCGCAAGCGGTCGACGGCGCGCCCAAACTCGTCGGCCAGTTCTACCTCGACCTGTTCGCGCGCCCCGGCAAACGCCCCGGCGCCTGGATGGACGAGGTGCGTGACCGCTGGCTGCGCCCCGAAGGCGAGCTGCAAACGCCGGTGGCGCACCTCGTCTGCAACTTTGCGGCGCCGGTGGTCGCGGGCGGTGTCGAACGCCCGGCGCTGCTGACGCACGACGACGTGACGACGCTGTTCCACGAGTTCGGCCACGGCCTGCAACTGATGCTGACGCAGATCGACGACCTCGGCGTCTCGGGCATCTCCGGCGTCGAATGGGACGCGGTCGAGCTGCCGAGCCAGTTCATGGAGAACTTTTGCTGGGAGTGGGATGTGGTCAAGCGCATGACCTCGCACATCGACACGGCCGAGCCGTTGCCGCGCGCGCTGTTCGACCGCATGCTCGCGGCGAAGAACTTCCACAGCGGCCTGGGCACGTTGCGTCAGGTCGAGCTCTCGTTGATCGACATACGCTTGCACACCGAGCCGCAGGCGCAGGACCGCGTCAATGTCATCGTCGACGCCGTGCGCGACGATGTCGCGGTGTTGCGGCCGCCGGCGTTCGCCCGCTCGCTGAACACCTTCACGCACATCTTCGACGGCGGCTATGCGGCCGGTTACTACAGCTACAAGTGGGCCGAGGTGCTGTCGGCCGACGCCTGGAGCGCGTTTGAAGAGGCGCCCGACGTGCTCGATGTCGGCACCGGCCGACGCTACCGGCAGGCCGTGCTCGAGACCGGCGGCAGCCGCAGCACGATGGACAGTTTCAAGGCCTTCCGCGGCCGCGAGCCGAAGATCGATGCGTTGTTACGACACCAGGGCCTGAGCTGAGCCGCCGGTTGTCCGACAAACTGCGCCTTTGAGCACGCCCGGCGGTCGCCCGGCTTGAAGGCCCCCGCCGCGTGGGTTAGATTCGCCCATCGCATGCCGACCGGAGCCTCCATGAACTTTGACTGCGTCAACGACCGCGCGCACACGAGCCGGCTGAGCTGGCTGTGCTGGGCACCGCTGGTCGCGCTGCTCGCCGCCCTGCCCGCGCAGGCGCAATACAAGGTGGTCGGCGCCGACGGCAAGGTCACCTACACCGACCGACCCCCGGCGCCGAGCGGCAGCAAGGTCACCTCGCTGAGCAGCCGCGGCGTCGCCAGCGGCCCGACCGACCCGACGCTGCCGCTCGAACTGCGCGAACCGGCCGCCAAGTACCCGGTGACGCTGTACACCGTCACCGGTGCCTGCGAGCCGTGCCAATCGGCGCGCCAGCTGCTGCGCCAGCGCGGCATCCCATACGGCGAGAAGCAGGTGCAGAGCCCCGAAGACAGCGAGGCGCTGGAGCGCCTGTCGGGCGGCCGCGATGCGCCGACGTTGGCGATCGGCTCGCAGATGATGCGTGGCCTGGCGCCCGAGGTCTGGGGCTCCTACCTCGACGCCGCCGGCTACCCGCGCGAGTCGCGCCTGCCGTCTGGCTACCAGTACGCGGCGGCAACGTCGATCGTCGAGCGCCGCGAAGCCGCGGCGCCGAAGCCCGCGGCGGCCGCGTCGTGGCCGGATGCACCGACGGCGCCCGCGCCGGCCAGCCCGAGCGGCATCAAGTTCTAGGCGGAGCCCCCGGCTGCGAGTACGCAGCCACCCCCCGAGGGGGTAGCCCCTTGGCTTGGGGCGGCCCGGTGCTCAAGGGGCGGCTCACCGCACGGTGCCCAGCGTCGCACCGAGGCGCCGCGCCTGAACGCTGCCGACCGCGACCAGCGCGCCCATCACCCAGAACAGCGACGCCGCGCCCAGCGCCGCACCCGCGACGCCGAACGCCAGCGGCATCACCGCGCTCGAAAAGTTGATCGTCATCGAACGCAGCGCGATCGCCTCGCCGTGACGGTCGGGCGGCGTCAGCTGGTGCAAGGTCGACATGATCATCGGCTGAACCGAGCCAAGCGCCAAGCCGAGCACGACGGCGCAGGCGCACATCGTCAACGGCGATTGCACCAGCGGGTAGACCGCGAACACCGCACCGGTCAGAAGCATGGCACCGACCAGCACCTGCGACTCGCGCAGCCGATGCGCGAGCGCCGGAATGGCGAACCGCACCAGTGCCACCGCCCCGGCGAACACGCCGAGCACGATGCCGATCGCCGAGGCGCTGAAACCGCGCTCGTGGCCGAGGATCGGGATCACGAAGGTGTGCACGTCCCAGCTCGCCGAGACCAGCCAGTTCACCGCCAGCAGGCGCCGCATGCCCGGTGTGCGCAGCAGATCCCACGAACTCTGCGCGAGCGGCCGCGGCGGCCGCGGCGGCGGCGTCTCGACCGGCACGCGCCGCGCCCACCACAGCCCGAGCAACGGCAGCAGCATCAGCGCGGCGAACGCGACGCGAAAGCCGGCGAGGTCGATCAGCACGCCGGCGAGCACCGGCCCGGCCACGTTCGCCAGCGCCGGCGCGAGGCCGAGCCAGCTGAACACGCGCTTCAGTTCGGTCGCATCGACCGCGCTGCGGCCGGCGGTGCGCTGGATCGCGATCAGCCCGTAGTTCGCGCCCGCGCCGCTGAAGATCGCGGCGCCGCACAGCAGGATGAAATCGAACGGCGCGGCGAACAGGGTGGCGAGCACCGCGAAGGCGCCACCGACCACCGTCAGCGAGACCGCGACGTACAGCGGCCGGTGGTAACCGTGACGATCGGCCAACCGCCCGGCCTGCAGCGCGAGCACGATCGGCGCCGCCGCGAACAGCCCGATCAACACGCCGACCGCCCACTCGGTGTGGCTTTGCCGCAGCACCCACAGCGGCGCGGCCATGCGGATGCCGGCCATCGTCGAGTGCAGGCAGATCTGGCCGATGATCAGCGCAACCAGCACGTTGGCGAGCGGCAGTGCGTTGCGACGCAACGGCCGCGTCGCGTCGAAGGAGTCAGGCACTGTCGTCGTCCGTCGCGTCCAGCTCGGCGCAGGGCAACAGCAATTGCGAACGCGTGTCCGACAGCGCCTCGACCGATCTCAGTTCGCGCGCCATCACGCGCGTGCGGCGCTCGGCCAGCTCGATGCTGCTGCTGGCCTCGTCGAGCTTCTTCTTGGTCTTCGCGAGCACGTCGCCGAACTTGCCGAACTCGGTCTTGACGGCGCCGAGCACCTCCCAGACTTCGGCGCTGCGCTTCTCCAGCGCGAGCGTCCTGAAACCCATCTGCAGGCTGTTCAACGTGGCGAGCAAGGTCGTCGGCCCGGCCAGCATGATCTTGTGGTCGCGCTGCAGCGCCTCGACCAGCCCGGGTCGGCGCAGTGCCTCGGCATACAGGCCTTCGGTCGGCACGAACAGGATGCCGAAGTCGGCGGTGTGCGGCGCGGCGATGTACTTCTCGCGGATCGAGCGCGCTTCGGCGCGCAGCCGCATCTCGATCGCCTTGGCGGCGATCTCGGCGGCGACCGGGTCGGCGCGCTCCTGCGCGTCGAGCAGACGTTCGTAGTCTTCACGCGGAAACTTCGCGTCGATCGGCAACCACAGCGGCACGCCATCGTCGCGCCGGCCCGGCAGGCGCAGCGCAAAATCGACGCGCTGGTTGCTGCCCGGAATCGTCTCGACATTGCGGCTGAACTGGTCCGCCGTGAACACCTCTTCGAGCAGCGCCGCGAGCTGCACCTCACCGAAGTTGCCGCGCGTCTTGACGTTGTTCAGCACGCGGCTGAGCGAGCCCACGTCTTTCGCGAGATTTTGCATCTCGCCGAGGCCGCGGT
>JANXVK010000598.1 GCA_025351675.1 Rhizobacter sp. | reverse complement strand
CTACGGCATGCGGGCGGCACCCGTCGGCGGTGCCCGCGTCGTCGACGGCGCCGGTGCCTTCCTCATGCCGGGCCTGGTCGAGGCGCACACCCACTTTTCGTGGAACGACCAGCCGAGCCTCGACGCGATCCAGCGCATGCCACCCGAAGAGCACATCCTGTGGTGCGCCGAGGTCGCGAAGAAGTACCTCGACATGGGCTGGACGAGTTGCGTCGGCGCCGCCGCCGCCAAGCCGCGGCTCGATGTCGTGATCCGCAACGCGATCAACGACGGCACGATTCAAGGTCCGCGCTACCTCGCCGCCGGCCAGGAGATCACGGTGCCGGGCGGACTGGGCGACTCGACCCAGCCGCATCTGCCGCAAGCCGAGTTCGCGTTCGGCGCGATCGTCCGCGGCGCCGAAGAGATGCGGCGCTGTGTCCGCATGATGGCCAAGTGGGGCGTCGATTCCGTGAAGATCAACCTCTCGGGCGAGTCGATCACCGGCATGCCGAGCGAGATGAGCCAGTTCACCGAGGAAGAGATCCGCGTCTGCGTCGAAGAGGCCAAGGCCTGGGGCAAGCGCGTCGCCGCGCACGCGCGTTCGTGCTGGGCCGTCAAGCAATGCGTCAAGCAGGGCATCGAGGTCATCTATCACGCGAGTTTCACCGACACCGAAGCGCTCGACCTGCTCGAAGCCCACAAGACCGAGCACTTCATCGCGCCGGGCTTGGCGTGGCTGATCAACACCTGCCACCACGCGAGCGAATGGGGCCTGACGCCCGAGGTCACGAAGAAGATGGGCTACCACCGCGAGCTCGACGCGGCGCTCGAAAGCATGCGCGCGCTGCGCAAGCGCGGCGTTCGCATCCTGCCCGGCGGCGACTACGGCTTCGCGTGGACGCCGCACGGCACGAACGCACGCGACCTCGAATATTTCGTCAAGTACGTCGGCATGAGCACGATGGAAGCGCTGCTCTCGGCCACCGCCTGGGGCGGGCCGATGATGAAGATGGGCAAGACGATCGGCTATATCCGTGAAGGCTGCTTCGCCGACATCCTGCTGATCGACGGCGACCCGCTCGCCGACATCACGGTGCTGCAGGACAAGGCGCGCATCCTCGCAGTGATGAAGGACGGCGAGTTCCATCGCGCGCCTGCCGTGCGCAACGCACGCACGACCACGCGCTGGGCCGCTTGAGGAGCACGACGATGACCGACATCCTTTTCACCAACGTCCGGATCCTCGACGGCACGGGCCAGAACCCGTACAGCGGCAGCGTGCTCGTGCAGGGCAACCGCATCCGCCAGGTCGGCCGCAGCACAGCCCCGATCGGCAGCGGCAATGCGACCGTGATCGACGGCGCCGGCGCGACGCTGATGCCCGGCATGTGCGAGGCCCACACCCACTTCTCGTGGAACGATGCGGCAACGCTCTCCGCGATCCAGACCATGCCGCTCGAAGAGCACGTGCTGTGGTGCGCGAAGGTTGCGAAGCGCTACCTCGAAGCCGGCTTCACCTCGTGCGTCGGCGCCGCCTGCGCGAAACCGCGCCTCGACGTGGTGATCCGCAACGCAATCAACGCCGGCCAGATCCCGGGCCCGCGCTACCTCGCGGCGAGCCAGGAGATCACGGTGCTCGGCGCGCTGGGCGACGAGACGCTGCCGCACCTGCCCTTCCCCGAGTTCAGCTTCGGCGTGAACATCAGCGGCGCCGACGAAATGCGCAAAGCGGTTCGCCTGTTTCTCAAGTACGGCGTCGATTCGATCAAGGTCAACCTGTCGGGCGACAACTTCACGCCGCAGTCGCCGGCGGAGACGACCTGGATGCTCGACGAGGAAGTGGCCGCGGCGATGCGCGAAGTGAAGATGCGCGGCAAGCGCGGCATCGCGCACGCGCGCTCGTCCGAGAGCGTGAAGCAGGCGCTGCGCCACGGCATCGACCTGATCTACCACGCCAGCTTCGTCGACAACGAGGCGCTCGACATGCTCGAGGCCGCGAAAGACCGCGTGTTTGTCGCGCCGGGCATCGCGATCCTGTACGCGATGCTGCACGAGGCCGAGCCATTCGGCATCACCAACGCGATGGCTGTCGAGATGGGCTACCAAACCGAGTGGGACGCCGCACTCGAATCGCTCTCGAAGATGCACAAGCGCGGCATCCGCGTGCTGCCCGGCGGCGACTACGGTTTCGCGTTTACGCCGCACTGCCAGAACGCGCGCGATCTCGAGTTCTTCGTCAAGTACCTCGGCTTCACACCCATGGAGGCGATCCGCTCGACCACGCTGTACGGCGGGCAGATCATGATGAAGCCCGACGAGCTCGGGGTCGTCAAAGACGGCTACCTTGCCGACCTGCTGCTGGTCGACGGCGACCCGCTCGCGAACCTGGCGATTCTGCGCGACCCGAAACGGCTGCTTGCGGTGATGAAAGACGGCGTGTTCGTCAAGGCGCCCGACATCGCATCACAACGCGCTTGGGGCCGCGCCGCATGAGGTTGACGCGCAAGCAGTGGGCGCTGTGGCTGCTGTTCGGCGGCCCGGTCGTCGTGTTCGCCGCGTGGGCGATCCCCGACAACCCCCCGCTGTTCTTCAAGACTCTGCTGAACGGGCTCACACTCGCATCGCTCTACTTCCTCGTCGCGAGCGGGTTCACGCTCGTGTTCGGGTTGATGCGCAACGTCAACCTCGCGCACGGCTCGCTGTACCTGTTCGGCGCGTATGTCGGCTGGTTCGTCGGCGAGCACACCGGTTCGTGGGTGCTCGCGGTGATCGCGGGCTTTCTCGCGTCGGCGATCCTCGGTCTGATCCTGCAGTTGCTGGTGTTCCGCCACATGCAGGGGCAGGACCTGCGGCAGACACTGGTGACGATCGGCCTGTCGATCGTGCTCGCCGACATCATGCTTTGGATCTGGGGCGCCGAGATCTACACCTTCGACCCGCCATCGTGGATCTACGGCTCGACGGTACTGCCGCTGGTGGCCAAGTTTCCGACTTATCGGCTGTTCGTCCTGCTCGCTGCGATCGTGATCGGCGTCGGTTTGTGGCTGCTGCTGGCGCGCACGCGCATCGGCATGATGATCCGCGCCGGCGTCGATGACCGCGGCATGCTGGCCGCCTCGGGCGTCAACGTCCAGCTCGTGTTCGCGCTGACCTTCGCGATCGGCGCAGGCCTCGCCGGTCTGGCCGGGGTGGTCGGCGGCACTGCGCTGTCGATCTCTCCGGGCGAAGACACGCGCTACCTGCTTGCGTCGCTGGTCGTCGTGATCGTGGGTGGCATGGGCAGCGTCGTCGGCGCGGCGATCGGCGCGCTGCTGATCGGCCTGGCCGAACAGTTCGGGCTGGCCTACGCACCGACCTACAGCGTCGTGTTCACCTTCGTGATCATGGTCGTCGCGCTCGCGTTCAAGCCGCGCGGGCTGATGGGCAAGAGCACATGAGCGCGGCGCGGTGGCGGCGCGCGATGAATTCGTCGGCGGCGGCCGCGACGGCGGCACGCGATGCGCGCGGGAGCGGCTGCCTGGCACTGCCACAGCACCCGGCCGATGCCGCGCCGAGGCCCTCGACCCGGCCGTGGACCTGGGTCATGACCCAGCTCCGCGCGCTGCGCTGGCGCCACGCGATCGTTGCCGCGTTCGTGCTCGCCTACCCGTTCTTCGCGACGCCGTTCTTCACCTTCCAGATCGGCGCGCAGTCGCTCGCGCTCGGGCTGATCGCGCTCTCGCTCACCTTCCTCGGCGGCTACGGCGGCATGGTCTCGCTCGCGCAAATGACGGTCGCGGGCTTCGCCGCCTACCTGCTCGCGATCTTCGGCACGAGCAGCAATGCCGCGATCAGCCTGGGTTGGCCGTGGTGGCTGGCAATCGTGTTCGCGCTGCTGCTCGCGACCGTTTTCGCCGCCGCGATCGGCTGGCTCTCGGTCCGCACCGAGGGCATCTACACGATCATGATCACACTTGCGGTCGGCGTCGCGTTCTTCTACCTCGCGCAGCAGAACTACACGCTGTTCAACGGCTTCCAGGGCTTCAGCAAGATCGCTGCGCCGACCGTGTTCGACATCGATTTCGCGCAGCCGATGGCGTTCTACTTTCTCGTGCTCGCGTGCGCGGCGGGCGGCTATTTTTTCGTGAAGCACCTGATCCGCGCACCGTTCGGCGTCGCCCTCCAGGGCATCCGCGACAACCCGCGGCGGATGCAGGCGCTCGGCTTCAACGTCACCGCGCACCGCGTCGCCGCGTATGCGGTCACCGGCTTTCTGGCCGCGGTCGGCGGCGTGCTGATGGTCTGGTACAACGGCCGCATCTCGCCCGGCACCGTGGGTACCGGCGCGATGATCAACATCCTGATCATCGCTGTGCTCGGCGGCATGCGGCACCCGATCGGCGCGTTCATCGGCGCGATCGTGTTCGTGCTGTTGCAGAACTTCGCGATCGATCTGGTCGACCGCGAACGCTTCAATCTCTTGATCGGCGGCGTCTTCCTCGCCATCGTCCTCTTCTCTCCCGACGGGCTGCTGGGTCTCTGGCAGAAGCTGCGCCTGCGCCTGCGCCTCGCGTCGAACAAGGTCACTCAACCGCGGCACAGACCGCATTCATCAACCAAGAGCAGGAACGAGACATGAACAAGTACGGCAAGGTATTCACGCGCAGCCTCATCGGCGCCGCTGCAGCGTTCGCGGTGGTCGGGTTCGCGCAGGCACAGGAGACGTTGAAGATCGGCCTGCTGGCCTCCCTCGAGGGCCCGTTCGCGGCGCCCGGGCAAGACGGCATGCGCGGCGCTGATCTGGCGCTCAAACAGCACAACGGCATGGCCGGCGGCAAGAAGATCGAGTTCATCAAGGTCTCGTCCGATGCCACGCCCGACAAGGCCGTCAGCTCGACCCGCAAGGCGGTCGAGCAGGACAAGGTCCAGATCATGATCGGCCCGCTTTCGGGCGACGAAGGCATCGCGGTCAAGAACTACGCCAAGACCCAGCCGAACGTCACCTTCGTCAACGGCTCGTCGGGCGCGCAGGGTGCGACGCTGGCCGACCCGGCCGCGAACTTCTATCGCTTCAACACCGAAGGCGCGCAATGGATGGTGGGCTTGGGCGAGCACGCGCTCGCCAAGGGCTACAAGAAGCTCTACCTGATCGCCGAAGACTACGGCTTCCCGTACTCGCAAGTGCAGGGCTTCATGGCGAGCTACTGCGCCAAGGGCGGCAAGGTGCTCGACAAGGCCTGGGTGCCGCTGGGCACGAAAGACTACGCCTCGGTGATCGCGAAGATCCCGAAGGACGTGGATGCGCTGCTGGTCGTGCTCGGCGGCTCCGACGCCGTCAACTTCCTGACGCAGTACGAGCAGACCGGTGGCGACAAGCCGATGATCGGCGGCTCGATCACGGTCGACCAGACCGTGCTCAACTTCAAGGGAAAGCGGCGCGAGTCACTGCTCGGCACGATGTCGGCAGGCCCGATGGCCGACTCGATCGACACGCCCGAGTGGAAGAAGTTCGTCGCCGACTACAAGGCCAATTTCAAGGATGGATTCCCGAGCCCGTCGCTCTTCGCCTACCTCTACTACATCAACACCAAGGCGACGCTCGATGCGCTCGACGCCGTCAAGGGCGACCTTTCGGGCGGCCAGGTGGCGTACCGCGCGGCACTCCAGAAGACCGACTTCAAGGGCCCGGCCGGCGAAGTGAGGATCGACGGCAACCGCAACGGCGTAGGCACGACCTACATCACCGAGGTCTCGAAAGCGGCCGACGGTTCGTTCTACAACAAGGTTGTCAAATCGGTGCCGAACATCTCGCAGACACTCGGCCTCTCTGATGCCGAGTTCAAGAAGATGGGCATGGGCACGCGTGACGTGCCAGATTGCCGCAAGTAGGCGGCTCGGCGACAAACGCGCAGCACGACGATGGCCTCGATCACCTCGCTCAAAACGGCGGCGCCGCGTGGCGCCGCCGTCGCCAGCACGAACTCGGGCGGGCAGTTGCTCTCCGGTGACGCGCTGACCCTGAGCGGCGTGACGCGGGCGTTCGGCGCGCTGCGCGCCGTCGACGACGTGACATTGAACGTTGCCGCCGGCCAGAAGTACGCGATCCTCGGCTCGAACGGCGCCGGCAAGACGACGCTGTTCAACGCGATCAGCGGCGACTTCCCGCCGACCGCGGGCCGCATTCACTTTTTCGGTGAAGACATCACCGAACTGGCGCCGCACGAGCGCATCCGCAAGGGATTGCGGCGCACCTACCAATCGTCGCTGCTGTTCCGCGAGCTGACGGTGCGCGACAACCTGTTTCTCGCGGTGCGCGGTGTCGCCAGCGGACGCTTCAGCTTCGTGCGGCCGCGGGCGGGCCATGCGTCGACGGCCGCGACCAACGACCTCCTCGAGCGCGCGCGCCTGACCCACATCGCCGACACGCGCGTCGCCGACCTCGCGCACGGCCAGCAGCGCCAGCTCGAGATCGGCATGGCGCTGGCCGGCGCGCCGCGCCTGATCCTGTTCGACGAGCCGGCCGCCGGACTCTCGCCGGCTGAGCGCCGCGAGCTCGTCGCGCTGCTGACCTCGCTGCCCGCGCACATGAGCTTCGTGCTGATCGAGCACGACCTCGACATCGCGCTGCGCGTGGTCGAGCGCGTGACGGTGATGCACAACGGCCGGGTGCTGCGCACCGGCACACCCGGCGAGATCGAGAACGACGCACAAGTTCAAGCGATCTACATGGGGAGCAAGCACTGATGGGGTTGTTCTCGCGCGATCGCGACGAGGCGAAGAGCCGCGGTCCGATGCTGGTAGTCGAGGGCCTCGACGTGTTTTATGGCCGTGCCCACGCGCTGCAAGGCGTGAACCTGACGATCGACCGCGGTGTGCTCGGCATCGTCGGCCGCAACGGCATGGGCAAGACGACGCTGTGCAACGCGATCACCGGGCTGGTGCCGGCGCACGGCAGCGTGCGGCTGCTCGGCGAAGAGATTCTCGGCCGCGCGCCGAATGAGATCACGCGGCGCGGCATCGCCTACGTGCCGCAGGGCCGGCGCGTGTGGCCCTCGCTCTCGGTCGACGAGACACTGCGGCTGGTCGCGCGCAACCGGCGCGAAATCGACCGCATCTACACGATGTTCCCGCGCCTCGCCGAGCGCAAGTCGAACGGCGGCGCGCAGCTCTCGGGCGGCGAGCAGCAGATGCTCGCGATCGGCCGCGCGCTGTTGCTGAACCCGAAGCTGCTGGTGATGGACGAGCCGACCGAAGGCCTCGCGCCGGTGATCGTCGAGCAGGTCGCGCAAGCGCTTCGCGACCTCGCGGCCGAGGGCGAGATTTCGGTCCTGTTGATAGAACAGAACCTCGGCGTCGCGATGACGGTGGCCGACCGCATCGGCGTGATGGTGAACGGCCGCATCGCGCAGGAGCTGCCCGCCGCGCAGCTCGCCGCCGACCGCGAACTGCAGGAACGGTTGCTGGGCGTGCGATCGGGCGGGCCCGATGACGAGGCCGACGGGCCGGCGCCAAACGACGCGGCCGCCGCACCGACACCGACCCAGGTGTTCACGGTGCTCCGCGCGCACGGCGAGGGCGCACCGACGATGGACGACCTCGCGCCCCACAGCGTGCGCGGCTTCACACGCTGGAACGCCGGCGGCACCGCCGCACCCGCCACCGACATCCTGCGCGCGCCGCCCGCGCCGGCACCCGCAGCTGCGCCCGCACCCGCCGCCGCGCCGCGGGTCTTCGACTTCCCGGTCGCCGCCAGCAGCGTGCGCGCCGCCTATGTCGCCGGCACGTTCGACACCAAGGGTCGCGAACTTTTCTTCATCCGCCAGTGCCTGGAGCGGCTCGGTTTGCGCGTCGTCACGGTCGACCTCTCCACGTCGGGCAAGACTTCGTCCGCGAGCGTGCACCCGCGCGAAGTCGCACACCATCACCCGCAGGGCGAGGCGGCGGTCTTCAGCGACGACCGCGGCAACGCGACCGCGGCGATGGCAATGGCGTTCGAGGCCTTCGTGCGGACCCGTCGCGACATCGGCGGCATCATCTCCGCCGGCGGCTCGGGCGGCACCTCGATGGCCACGCAAGGGATGCGCGCGTTGACCATCGGCTGCCCGAAGGTGATGGTCTCGACGATGGCCAGCGGTGACACGCGCCCCTACGTCGGCCCAAGCGACATCTGCATGATGTATTCGGTCACCGACGTCCAGGGCATCAACCGCATCAGCGAAAAAGTGCTCGCGAACGCCGCGCACGCGCTGGCCGGAATGATCGCGCACCCGGCGCCCGAATCCGACACGACCAAGCCGGCGCTCGGCCTGACGATGTTCGGCGTCACGACGCCGTGCGTGCAGGCGGTGACGAAGCGGCTCGAGGCCGACTACGACTGTCTCGTCTTCCACGCCACCGGCGTCGGCGGTCAGTCGATGGAAAAGCTCGCCGATTCAGGGCTGCTCATCGGCGCGATCGATGTCTCGACCACCGAGATCGCCGACGAGATCGCCGGCGGTACGCTCTCGGCCGGGGCGACGCGCCTCGATGTGTTCGCGCGCCATGCACTGCCGTACGTCGGCTCGTGCGGCGCGCTCGACATGGTCAACTTCGGCGCTTGGCAGACGGTGCCCGAGCGCTTCAAGGCGCGCCAGCTGTACCGCCACAACCCGACCGTGACGCTGATGCGGACTACCGCCGACGAGAACCGCGCGATCGGCTTGTTTCTTGCGGCCAAGCTGAATGCGATGCGCGGGCCGGTGCGCTTCCTGATCCCCGAGGGTGGCGTCTCGGCGATCGACAAACCGGGCCAGCCATTCCACGACCCCGAGGCCGACCGCGCGCTGTTCGCGGCGATCGAGCAAAACTTTCGCGGCGGCGCCGATCGCAAGCTGATCCGCCTGCCGCTGCACATCAACGACGACGCCTTCGCCGACGCGCTGGTCGCGGCCTGGCGCGAGATCGCCCGACCAGCCGCCAGCGCGCGGCACGCCTGATCCATTTTCAACGCTGACGCACCATGCCACGCATCGCACGCTCCACCCTGCTCGACCGCTTTCGCGCGAAGATCGCCGCCGGTCGACCGATCATCGGCGGCGGCGCCGGCACCGGCCTGTCGGCCAAGTGCGAAGAGGCCGGCGGCGTCGACTTGATCGTCATCTACAACTCGGGCCGCTACCGCATGGCCGGGCGCGGCTCGCTCGCGGGGTTGCTGGCCTACGGCAACGCGAACGAGATCGTCTGCGAGATGGCGCGCGAGGTGCTGCCGGTGGTCAAGCACACGCCGGTGCTGGCGGGCGTGAACGGCACCGATCCGTTCATGATGCCGGAGCAATTTTTGCGACGCCTGATCGACCTCGGCTTCTCGGGCATCCAGAACTTCCCGACAGTCGGGCTCATCGACGGCAGGTTCCGCGCGAACCTGGAGGAGACCGGCATGGGCTACGGGCTCGAAGTCGAGTTGATCGAGCGTGCGCGTGCGCTCGATCTGCTGACCACGCCGTACGTGTTCTGCGAGACCGAAGCACGCGCGATGGCCGGCGCCGGTGCCGACATCGTCGTCTGTCACCTGGGCCTGACGACAGGCGGTGCGATCGGCGCTGAAACAGCGCTGACGCTCGCCGACTGCATCGAACGCATCAACGTTCTGGCCGCGGCGGCAAAGTCGGTCAATCCCGACGTTATCGTGCTCTGCCATGGCGGCCCGATCGCCACCCCGGAAAACGCACAGCACGTGCTCGCGCACTGCCCGGCCTGCCACGGTTTCTACGGCGCGAGTTCGATGGAGCGTCTGCCCGTCGAAGTGGCGCTCACCGAGACCACGCGGCGCTTCACACAAATCAAGCGGTAAGGAGACCCCCATGTCAGGCTCACAGTTCGGCAGTTTTATCCTCGGCCTGATCGTCGTCGCGATCGTCGTCGCCATCGGCGTGTGGCTGATGCACTGGCTCTACCTGCGCAGCTCGAAAGAGCGCGCGTTCGTGCGCACCGGCCTGGGTGGCCAGAAGGTCGTGCTCGACGGCGGCGCGTTCGTGCTGCCGATCGTGCACGACGTGATCCCGGTCAACATGAACACGCTGCGGCTCGAAGTGAGCCGCGGCCGCGACAAGGCGCTGATCACGAAGGACCGCATGCGTGTTGACGTGATCGCCGAGTTCTATGTGCGCGTCGCCGCGAACCCCGACTCGGTTGCGAACGCGGCGCAGACGCTCGGCCTGCGCACGATGGAGCCGGATCAGCTGAAGGAACTCGTCGAAGGCAAGTTTGTCGACGCGCTGCGCACCGCCGCCGCCGAGATGACGATGGAAGAATTGCACGAGAAGCGCGGCGCCTACGTCAAGCGCGTTCGCGAGACGGTCGCCGAAGACCTGACCAAGAACGGCCTGGAACTCGAAGCCGCCTCGCTGACCCAGCTCGACCAGACCGGCATGGAGTACTTCAACCCGAGCAACGCCTTCGACGCCGAAGGCCTGACGCGCCTGACCGAGCAGATCGAGCACCGCAAGAAGCAGCGCAACGACGTCGAGCAGGACACGCTGATCGCGATTCGCAACAAGAACCTCGAAGCCGAGAAACTCTCGCTCGAGATCGACCGCGAGGGTGAGTACGCGCGCCTGAACCAGCAACGCGAGGTCGAGATCGCGCGCGCTCGCCAACGCGCTGAAGTGGCGACCGAACGTGCGCAGCGCGAACAGGCCGCCGAAGGCGCGCAGATCGCCGCCAAGCAGACGATCGATACCGCGCGCATCCGCTCGGAGCAAACGCTGGAGCAGGAGCGCATCGGCAAGGAGCGCGCGGTTCAAGCCGCCGAGATCGAACGCCGCATGACAATGGAGCTGGCCGAGCAGCAGCGCTCGATCGCGATCGCCCGCGAGAGCAAGGCGCAGAGCGAAGCGCAGGCCGAGGCGGAGATTGCCAGGGCACTCGCGATCGCGGCCGAAGAGAAGGTGTTCACCGCGCGCGAGGTCGAGATGGCCGAGCGCAAGAAGGCGATCGACCTGATCGGCGCCGCGCAGGTCGCCGAGCGCGATGCGCTGCGATTGACCTCGGCCGCGCAGGCCGAGAAGGCCGCGAGCGTCGACCGTGGCGATGCAGTGCGCGCCCAGGCCGAGGCCGATGCCGACGCGGACAAAATCAGGTCGATGGCGATGCGGCTGCGTGCCGAGATCGAGGCCGAGGGGCTGCAGCTGATGAACGCGGCGCACAACATGCTGAGCCCGGAGGCCCGCATGTCGGCCCTGCGGATGCGGCTGGTCGAGAAGGCCGAGGGCATCATCCGCGAATCGGTCAAGCCGATGGAGCGGATCGAGGGCATCAAGATCCTGCAGGTCGACGGGCTCGGCGGCTCGAGCGGCGGCGGCAACGGCCATGGCGACGGCGGGCACGGCAGCAACTTCTCCGACAGCATCGTCAACTCGGCGTTGCGCTTTCGCGCGCAGGCGCCGTTGGTCGACCAGTTGCTGCGCGAGATCGGCATCGAGGGCGGCGACATCCAGCGGCTCGTCGGCAGCGTCAGCGGCGCGCAGGCGGCATTGCCACCGGCGCCGTCGCATTCGTCGCCCGCGAAGAAGGAGTAGCCAGCGATGGTTCATGTCTACGCCTCCAGCGTCATCGACGCCAGCGCCGACAGCGTTTGGGCGCGCATCCGCGACTTCAACGCGCTGCCCGAGTGGCACCCGGCGATCGCCGATTCGCGCATCGAGAACAGCCAGCCGAGTGACCGCGTGGGCTGCATCCGCCACTTTCATCTGCGCGACGGCGCGATGATCCGCGAGAAGCTGCTGGCGCTGTCCGACTACGACTACAGCTGCAGCTACGAGATTCTGGAGAGCCCGATGGGCGTGACCAACTATGTCGCGACCCTGAAGCTGACGCCGGTGACCGACGGCGCGCGCTGCTTTGCCGAATGGAGCGCCGAGTTCGATTGCCCCGAAGCGCGCGAGCGCGAGTTGACGGAGTCGATCGGGAGTGGCGTCTTTCAGAGCGGGTTCGATGCATTGAAGCGCCACTTCGGCCGCCGTTGAGCATGCTGCAGAAGGTCGTCCGCTCGACCATCATCGACGCGCCGATCGAGCGCGTCTGGGCGGTACTGCGCGACTTCAACAGCCACGACGAGTGGCACGACGTGGTCGACAACAGCCGCATCGAAGGCGACGAACGCAGCGACCAGGTCGGCTGCGTGCGCAGCTTCACGTTGAAAGACGGCAACCGCATCCGCGAACAGTTGCTGACCTTGTCGGATCGGGAGCACAAAAGCACCTACTGCATCGTCGAGGCGACGGTGCCGCTGCAGCGCTACGTCTCGACCGTGACGCTGAAAACCGTGACCGACGGCAACCGCACCTTCTGGCACTGGGAATCGACCTTCTCGACACCGCCCGGCATGGAACGCGAGCTGCACGACATGGTCGCCCAAGGCGTCTACGAGGCGGGCTTCGCGAACCTGCGGCGGCATCTGCAAAAGGGCGAGGATCTGCAGCCGCGCGGCGGCGCGGTGATGCCATCGGCTCTCGCGTTGCCGATGCGCAGAGTCGTGGTGCATCGCTACGGCGAGGCCGAGGCGCTGCAAGCCGAATCCACCGAAGCCGCGGCGCCCGGCGACGGCGAAGTGCGCATCCAGCAGCGCGCCATCGGCGTCAACTTCTTCGACGTCTACCTGCGTCGCGGCTGGATGCCGGCGCTGCTGCCGCTGCCCGGCGTGCCCGGCATGGAGGCGGCCGGCACCGTGCTCGATGTCGGCCCGAACGTCGGCGGCCTTCTGCCCGGTGACCGCGTGGCCTACCTCGGGCCGGTGCCCGGCGCGTATTGCACGGTGCGCAGCGTGCCCGCCGACTGGGTCGTGCGGCTGCCCGCGGCGATCGAGGTCGACACGGCCGCGGCCCTGCTGCTCAAGGGCCTCACCGCCGACTTTTTGCTGCGCGATCTGGGTCGCGTCGGGCCCGGCACGCGGGTGCTCGTGCACGCGGCCGCGGGCGGCGTGGGTCTGCTCGTGTGCGCATGGGCGCGGCGGCTCGGCGCGGTCGTTCTCGGCACGGTGTCGAGCGACGCGAAAGCGCGCGTCGCGCGTGCCCATGGCTGCGAGCATGTGATCGTCACCAGCGACTACCGCTTCGCCGATGCGGTGCAGCGCGCCTGCGGCGGCGCCGATCTGGTGATCGACGGCCTCGGCGACGCGGCCCGCGACGAGAACCTCGCCGCGCTCGCGCGCCGCGGCCACTGGGTCAGCCTCGGCCAGGCCAGTGGCCCGTTGACACCGTTGCCGCCGGACGCGCTCGTCGCCAAGTCGTTGACCTTTTCGCGCCCGGTCGTGTTCGACTTCGTGGCCACGCCCGCGCAGCTCGCCGAGCGCGCGGAACGCGTGTGGGGCGCGCTCGCCGGCGGCACGCTGAAACTGCCGCCGATCGAACGCTTCACGCTCGACGCGGCCGCACAGGCGCACGCGCGGCTCGAGTCGCGTGGCACGATCGGCGCGTTGATCCTGACCGCATGACCGACTTTCGACAGGAGCGACCGAGATGATTTTCGGCATGAACCACTTCACCGTGATCGCGGAAGACGAAACGAAGACGCTCGCGTTCTACGTCGACCTGCTCGGCCTGACGGTCGGCCACCGGCCCGACCTCGGCTTCCCCGGCGCGTGGCTCTACGCCGGCGGACCGCAGGCGGTGCTGCACATGTACTTCGACCGCCCGGTGCCGACGCAACGCGCCGGCGTGATCGACCACATGGCCTTCAGCGCGCGCGACCTGCGCGCCGTGAAGGCGCGCTTCGATGCCAGCGGCACGAAGTACGACCTGCGTCAGCAGGTCGGCGCGGGCACGTGGCAGCTGTTCTGCTACGACCCGAACGGGGCCAAGGTCGAGCTCGATTTCGACGCGTCCGAGACGCTGTAGCCCGTCGCGCCCTGCGCGGTCGCGTTCCCCAAAACCTGCATCGCGGGTAATCCCTTGGCGGGGCGACTTGCGGGCGCCAGCCTGTCATCGTATTATTTACCGACCGGGCGGTCGAATATGTTTTCATGGCGCTTTGACCATCGACCGACCGCGCCGCACACTCA
>JANXVK010000596.1 GCA_025351675.1 Rhizobacter sp. | reverse complement strand
GGCGCACCGCGCGATGGGCCACTGACCATGCGCTTCATCTTCAAGACCGACTACGCGCAAGACATCAAGCTCGCCAAGCACGGCGGCCATGTCTTCTGGTATTCGGGGCTGATGCTCGCGATGCTGGCCGCGCCGTGGGTGTTCTCCGAGTACTGGCTCGCGCAGCTGACCTTCGTGCTGATCTATGCGGTCGTCGGGCTCGGGCTGATGCTGCTGTCGGGCTTCACGGGGTTGTTCTCGCTCGGCCACGCTGCGTTCCTCGGCGTCGGTGCCTACACCCAGGCCGCGCTGACGAACGCCGGTGTGCCCGCGCCGATCGCGCTCGCGATGGCCGGGTTGATCTCGGCCGCGGTCGGCATGGTCGTCGGGCTGCCGGCGCTGCGCGTGAAGGGCATTTACCTCGCGATCGCGACGCTCGCATTCGGCTTCATCGTCGAAGAAGTGTTCGCGCGCTGGGAGCGCGTGACCGGTGGCAATGCCGGCATCCACATCAAGGCGCCCGATGTGTTCGGGCTCGTGCTCGACACCGATGTGTCGTTCTACTTTGCCTGCCTCGTCGTCACCGTGCTCGCCACGCTCGGCGTACTGAACCTGCTGCGCTCGCCGACTGGCCGCGCGTTCGTCGCGATCCGCGATTCGGAGGTGTCGGCGCAGAGCATGGGCATCCACCTGGCGCGCTACAAGACGCTGTCGTTCGCGATTTCGGCGGCGCTGGCCGGCATCGGCGGCGCGCTGTATGCGCACAAGCTCAAGTTCATCTCGCCCGACCAGTTCAACATCCTGCAGTCGGTCGATCTGGTGCTGATGATCGTGATCGGCGGCATCGGCTCGATCCACGGCGCGTTCCTGGGCGCGATCTTCCTGATCACGATGCCGCAGTTGATCAACCTGACGAAAGATTACCTGCCCGCGGCGATCGGCCAAGCGCCGGGGCTGCAAGGCCTCGTCTACGGGCTGGTGCTGATCGGCTTCGTGCTGTTCGAGCCGCTCGGGCTCTATGGCCGCTGGCTGAAGCTGCGCACCTGGCTGCAGATCTTTCCGTTCTACCGCAAGGGCATGTTCCAGCGGCAGAAGAGTTACCTCAAGTCGGACAGACTCAAGTGAGCGACATTCTTCTCTCCGCCACGGACCTGAGCGTGCGCTTCGGTGGCGTGCTCGCGGTCAACAAGGTCAGCTTCGACGTCAAGCGCGGCGAGGTGTTCACCTTGATCGGCCCGAACGGCGCCGGCAAGACGACGGTGTTCAACCTGATCTCGCGGCTGTACACGCCGACCACCGGCACGCTCGTGTTCGAGGGCCAGCCGCTCGCCGAGAAAGCGCCGCACGACATCGCCCGGCTCGGCATCGCGCGCACCTTCCAGAACATCGAGTTGTTCGAGCACGCCAGCGTGCTGCAGAACCTGCTGATCGGCCGCCACACGCACCGCCAGACCAGCCTGTGGAGCGAGATTTTGTTCACGCGCGAGACGCGGGTGGCCGAGATCGCGGCGCGCGCGAAGGTCGAGCAGGTGATCGACCTGCTCGATCTGCAGCACCACCGCGAGTCGCTGGTCGCCGGGTTGCCGTACGGCGTGCGCAAGGTCGTCGAGCTGGCGCGCGCGCTGTGCACCGAGCCGAAGCTGCTGCTGCTGGACGAGCCCTCGTCGGGCCTGAACGTCGAGGAGACCGACGACATGGCGTTCTGGATCGACGACATCCGCAACGAGCTCGGCATCACGGTGCTGATGGTCGAGCACGACATGGCGCTGGTCTCGAAGGTCTCCGACCGCGTGCTCGCCATGAACCAGGGCCAGGTGCTGGCTCTCGGCACGCCCGCCGAGGTGCAGTCGCACCCCGGTGTGATCGAGGCGTATCTCGGTTCGGCCGAAGACGCCTCCTCGCTGCGTCGCGTGAAGGTGGCGTGACGATGCCCCCGCGCTCACTGCGCTCGCTGCCTCTTGAGTGGGCGTCCGGCCTCCTCGGGGCGGCTCGGCGGAGGCCGTCATGACCACGCCCGCGGCAACGACGAGCGCCGCGATCCTGCGGCTGGCCAACGTCGAGAGCGCGTACGGGCCGATCCGCGCGATTCGCGGCGTGAGCCTCGAGGTCGTGCGCGGGCAGATCGGCACCGTGCTCGGCTCGAACGGCGCCGGCAAGACGACCATCCTGAAGACGATCTCCGGGATCATCGATCCGAGAAAGGGCAG
>JANXVK010000565.1 GCA_025351675.1 Rhizobacter sp. | reverse complement strand
CGCTGGCGACGATTTTCGAGCTGGTGCGCGACACGCAGGCGCGCGTCCACCTGTGCCGCCTCTCCAGCGCCGCCGGCATCGAACTCGTGCGCCGCGCGAAAGCCGATGGCCTGCCGGTGACCTGCGACGTGAGCATCAATTCGCTGCACCTGACCGACCTCGACATCGGCTACTTCGACTCGGCGATGCGCTTGACGCCGCCGCTGCGGCAGCAGCGCGATCGCGATGCGATCCGCGCGGCGCTCGCCGACGGCACGATCGACGCGCTGGTCAGCGACCACACGCCGGTCGACGCCGACATGAAGAATCTGCCGTTCGCCGAGGCCGAGCCCGGCGCGACCGGCCTCGAGCTGCTGCTGAGCCTGGCGCTGAAGTGGGGCCAGGACGCCGCCGTGCCGCTGCTGCGCACGCTAGGCGCCGTGACGCACGCGCCGGTCGCGGTGATCGGCGAAGCGCTCGGTTCGCTCGCGGCCAGCGCGGGGCGGCTCGTCGAAGGCGGCGTTGCCGACGTCTGCATCTTCGGGCTCGACGAGCGCTGGCAGGTCACCCCGGCCGCGTTGCGCAGCCAAGGCAAGCACACGCCGTTCGCCGGCTACGAGTTGCCGGGCCGTGTGAAGTACACGCTGGTGGCGGGCAACGTCGCCTACGACGCCGCGGCCTGATGCGGGTCGGTCTGCGCGCGGCGTGGCGCCTGCTCCGCAGCGTCATCCACCTGCTCCACGGCCTCGCGATCGTGCTGCTGCGGTTTCGCGGGCTCGACGCCACGCAGCGCCGCGCGCGCATTGGCTGGTGGTCGGTCAAGACGCTGCGGCTGATGGGCATTTCGATGCGCGTCGAGGGCAGCCTGCAGCCCGGTGGCGTGCTGCTGGCGGCGAACCACATTTCGTGGCTCGACATCACCGCCTTGCATGCGGTCGTGCCGCAGGCGCGCTTCGTCTCGAAGGCCGACATTCAATCCTGGCCGCTGCTCTCGCGGCTTGCCGACGCGGCCGACACGCTCTACCTCGAACGCGAGCGCAAGCGTGATGCGCTGCGGGTCGTGCACCTGGTGGCTCAGGCGCTGAGCGAGGGGCATACGGTCGCGGTGTTTCCTGAAGGCACCACGTCGAACGGCCACCTGCTGCTGGCGTTTCACGCCAACCTGTTTCAGGCGGCGATCGCGACCTCGACGCCTGTTCAGCCGATCGCGCTGCGCTTCTCCGACGCGGGCGAGCCGATCAGCAGCGCCGTCGAATTCGTCGGCGCAACGACCTTGGTCGAGAGCTTGTGGCGTGTCGCTTGCGCAGACCGGCTGGTCGCGCACGTCACGCTGCTGCCGGCGCGGCCGAGCGCGCGCGCCGATCGTCGCGCACTCGCGCAAGCTCTGCGAAACGACATCGCTGCGAAACTCTCGCGTTGACGTGAAGGGTCAGGCCTTGCCCTGGTTCGCGACCGCCGCGGCTGCCTTCGCGGCCGCTTCGGCGTCACCGAGGTAGTAGCTCCTGATCGGCTTCAGGTCGTCGTCGAGCTCGTAGACCAGCGGGATGCCGTTCGGGATGTTGACACCGACGATCGCGTCGTCGGAGATGCCGTCGAGGTACTTCACCAGCGCGCGGATGCTGTTGCCATGCGCCGCGATCACGATGCGCTGGTTGGCGCGCAACCCCGGCGCGATCGTGTCGTTCCAGAATGGCAGCACGCGCGCCACCGTGTCCTTCAGGCACTCGGTCAGAGGCACCTGGCCCGGTGCGAGCGCGGCGTAACGCAGGTCGGTGCTTTCGCTGCGCGGGTCGGCGGCGTCCAGCGTGGGCGGCGGCGTGTCGTAGCTGCGGCGCCAGACCAGCACCTGCCCGTCGCCGAACTTCTTCGCGGTCTCGGACTTGTTCAGCCCTTGCAGCGCGCCATAGTGGCGCTCGTTCAGGCGCCAGTCGTTGCGCACCGGCAGCCAGGTGCGGTCCATCTGGTCGAGTGTGTGCCAGAGGGTCCAAATGGCGCGTTTGAGCACCGAGGTCCAGGCGATGTCGAACTCGTAGCCCTCGGCCTTCAGCAGCCGGCCCGCCTGTTGCGCCTGTTGCACGCCCAGCGGCGTGAGGTCGACGTCGGTCCAGCCGGTAAAGCGGTTTTCAAGATTCCAGGTCGATTCACCGTGGCGGATCAGGACGAGCTTGTGCATGGTGTGTGGGGTTGGTAGCGCCAGTCGGAGCGACGACCGGGCGAATTCTATAATCGCGCTCTTTCCTCCTCGCATTGGCCCGCCCGTGAAGTTCTTCATCGACAACTGGTTCCTGTTCCTCGCGGCCGCCGTCTCCGGCGCGCTGCTGCTCTGGCCGCTGCTCAACAAGGGCGCGGGCGGTGTCGGCAAGCTCTCGACCAACGACGCGGTGCAGCTGATCAACCGCGAGAAGGCGGTGCTGATCGATGTGAGCGAGCCGGCCGAGTACGCTGCCGGCCACGTCGCCGGCGCGAAGAGCGTGCCACTGAGCCAGATCGAGACCTCGAACGCGCTGCCAAAGAACAAGGCGCTGCCGCTGGTTGTGGTGTGTGCGACCGGCGCGCGCGCCGCGAAGGGCGTGGCGGCGCTGAAGAAACTCGGCTTCGAGAACGCGCGTGCGCTGGCTGGTGGCCTCGAAGCGTGGCGTGCGGCGAATCTGCCGGTTGAAAAGTCGGCGGCCTGACCATGCAAGCCGTCAAGATGTACTCCACCCAAGTCTGCCCGTACTGCCAGCACGCCAAGGCCTTGCTGAAGCAGCGCGGCGTCGATTCGATCGAAGACATTCGCGTCGACCTCGACCCGGGTCAGCGCGCCACGATGCTGCAGCTCACCGGCGGGCGCCGTACCGTGCCGCAAATATTCATCGGCGAGACCTACGTCGGCGGCTGCGACGATCTGGTCGAACTCGACCGCCAAGGCGGCCTGATTCCGCTGCTTGCGGGCACCGGCGCCTGAAGCCCGAGACGGCACCCGGCGCGCGGCGATAATCGCCGCCGCACACCGCTCACGGCGCCATCGCCCCCGAGCCCACCCACTCCAACCACCCGAGACTGTCATGGCTGACGAAAACAACAACCCCGTGTTCCAGATCCAGCGCATCTACCTGAAGGATCTGTCGCTCGAGCAACCGAACTCGCCGCAGATCCTGCTCGAGCAAGGCCAGCCGCAGGTCGAGATCAACCTCGGCCTGGGCGCCGCGCCGATCGGCGAAGGCGTCTACGAAGTGACGGTCACCGCGACCGTCACGACCAAGGTCAACGACAAGGTGCTGTTCCTGGTCGAAGCCAAGCAGGGCGGCATCTTCGAGATCCGCAACATCCCCGAAGACCAACTGCAGCCGATCATCGGCATCGCCTGCCCGGGCATCATCTACCCGTACCTGCGCGCGATCGTCTCGGACGTCTGCACGCGCGCCGGCTTCCCGCCGGTGCTGCTGTCGGAAGTCAACTTCCAGGCGATGTTCGAAGCCCAGCAGGCGCAGGCCGCCGCGCAAGTGAATGGCGCGAATGGCGCGAACGGCGCGAACGGCACGGGCATCGTCACTTCGGCCTGATGACGACCCCTTGGCGCCTTCGGCACCGTCCCCCAAGGGGAGCCCAGGCCGCCGAGGGCCACGAGGTGGGCCTCTCCGTTTCCCATTTCGGCCCGGCGCTGGCCTGAGATCCAGCCACCAAGGCACACGATGAACCTGACGGTCCTCGGTGCCGGCGCGTGGGGCACCGCGCTCGCGGTGAACGCCGCCGCGCGCCATCCGACGCGGCTGTGGGCGCGCGATGCGGCGCAGGCCGCGCAGATGACGGCGTCGCGCAGCAATGCGCACTACCTGCCCGGCATCGCGCTGCCGGATGCGCTTCAACTCGACACCGATTTCGACGCCGCGCTCGCGCATGCGCGCGATGGCCTCGTGATCATCGCCACACCGATGGCAGCACTGGCCGGGATGCTCGCCCGCATCGGCACGCGCGCCGCCGGCGTGTTGTGGTTGTGCAAGGGCTTCGAGCCGCTCGGCGGTTTGCTGGGGCATGAGCTCGCGCGAGCCAACGGTGCCGGCGCGCGCGTGGGTGTGGTGTCGGGCCCGAGCTTCGCGATCGAGGTCGCGCGC
>JANXVK010000555.1 GCA_025351675.1 Rhizobacter sp. | reverse complement strand
GTCGATTCGGCCAGCGTGATGGTCAACGCATCGACCCGCTTCGCCGACGGTTTCGAGTACGGCCTGGGCGCCGAGATCGGCATCAGCACCGACAAGTTTCACGCCCGCGGGCCGGTCGGGCTCGAAGGCCTGACCTCGCTGAAATGGATCGTGCTCGGCCACGGTGAAACGCGTGCCTGATCGCACCGACGGTCGTCGTCGCGGCGGGCCGAGCGCCGGGCCGCCCCAAGCCGGCCCGCACCCCCTCGGGGGGTCGATCGACGTACCCGTCGATCGGCGGGGCAGTCATGACACGCGCCGGGCGCTGGTGCTGTTCTCGGGTGGGCAGGACTCGACCGCCTGCCTCGCGTGGGCCCTCGACCGCTACGCGCATGTCGAGACGATCGGCTTCGACTACGGTCAGCGGCACCGGGTCGAGCTCGACTGCCGCGTGCATGTGCGCGCGGCACTCCAGGCGCAGTTCCCGCGCTGGGCGCGCAAGCTCGGCGACGATCACCTGCTCGATCTCGCGCTGCTCGGCCAGATCTCCGACACCGCGCTGACCGACGACCGCGCGATCGAGATGAACGCGCAGGGCCTGCCGAACACCTTCGTGCCGGGCCGCAACCTGCTCTTCTTCAATTTCGCCGCGGCCGTTGCGTACCGGCGCGGGTTGAGCGTGCTGGTCGGCGGCATGTGCGAGACCGACTACTCGGGCTATCCCGATTGCCGCGACAACACGCTGCGTGCGCTGCAGGTCGCGATCAGCCTCGGCCTGGATGCGCCGATGACGATCGACACGCCGCTGATGTGGCTCGACAAGGCGCAGACCTGGGCCCTGACCGAGCAGCTGGGCGGCTCACCGCTGACCGACCTCGTCGTCGAGCACACCCACACCTGCTACCTCGGTGACCGCACGCACCGCCATGCTTGGGGTTACGGATGCGGCCTGTGCCCGGCGTGCGAGCTGCGCCGCAACGGCCACGAGAGCTGGATCAAGGCGCGCTGATCCAGCGCGAGAGGGCCTGCTTCCCCGGCGGGGTCAGCTGCAACGCGCGCGATCCTGTCGTGCGGCGCACCCAGCCCTGCGCGAGGCCGTGATCGAGCAGGCACACCGCCAGGCTCCCGGCGAGGTGGTCGCGGCGCTCCGACCAGTCGAAGCAGGCATGGGCGAAGCGGCGCGACGCACGACAGCGCCTCCAGCACGTGCGCGACCTCTTCACCGGCGAGCCGCACGCAGCGGTGCCGGCCCTGCGCGCGCAGCACGATCAGCTCGGCGTCGAGCAGGTTCGCGATGTGCGTGCTGGCGGTTTGCGCGCTGACGCCGGCGGCGTGGGCGAGCTCGCCGGCCGCGAGAAACTCGCCGCCCGGCAGCGCCAATAACATGCGTGCGCGTCGGGTCACCGATCATCCCAGGTGAAGCGCGCTGCGGATCGTCAAGTACACGCCCAACGCCAGCAAGCCACAGAAGAAAATCGTCTTGAAGGTGTCGGGCTGCACGCGCAGCCGCAGCCACTGGCCGACGCCCATGCCGGCCAGCGCCGGCAGCAGCGCGAGCGCCGAGCCGGCGAGCGCGGTCGCCTGCAACGCGCCACTGCTGCCGAGCACCACGCCGAGCGCGATCGTCGAGACCAGGAACGAGATGCCGAGCGCGCGCACCAGTTCCTCCTTCTGCAGGCCGAGCGCCTGCAGGTACGGCACGGCCGGGATCACGAACACGCCGGTCGCGGCCGTGACGAGGCCGGTCGCCAGACCGACCCACGGCGCGAGCCACGGCTCGTGCGCGGGCTTGACGTGCAGGCGCCACTTCAGCAGCCCGAGCGCCGCGTAGGCGATCAGCGCGAGCCCCAAGCCCAGCGTCGCGAGCGACGATCCCGAGCCAGTCAACCAGCCCGCGCCGATCCACGCACCGGCGCAGACGCCGAGCAGCAAGGTCGCGAGCCGCTTCAGCAACGCGACCAGTCCCGGCCCGCCGATCTGCCAGAGATTCGTCACCAGCGACGGCACGACCAGCAGCGCCGCCGCCTGCGCCGGCAGCATCAGCACGCTGAGCAGGCCCATCGCGATCGTCGGCAGCCCGAGGCCGACGACGCCCTTGACGAAACCGCCGAGCGCGAAGATGCCGGCGACGGCGGCGAGAAAGATCGGTGGTGGCAGGTCGGGCATGGTGCTCGGATGGATTGTCGATGCCGCGATGATGGCGCGCGGCACCCGGCAACCGCTACGCTGTGTGTCGAAGCATCGGCGCGCTGTTGTCGTAGAGTCCGCCCCCATGACCGCTGTGGAAATCATGGTCGCCGTGTTCGCGGCGGTGTTGCTGTTCTGGGCCGTGGGTGCCTACAACCGGCTGGTGCGACTGCGCGGCACGATCGTGCGCCAGTTCGCGCCGGTCGACGAGCAGTTTCGTACCCGTCACGCGTTGCTGCTGCAACTGACCGACTTGCTCGCGCCGGTCCTCGCGAACGCCGGGCCGCGCATCGAGACGCTGCGCGCCGCGTGCCTGCAGGTCGAGGCGGCGTGCGCGCAGGCCAAGCTGCGGCCGGGCGCGACCGGGACGATCACGGGTTTGCGACTGGCCGACGAGATTCTTGCCGAGTCGCGCGCGCGCCTGCCGGTGCAGAGCGTGCCGGGCAGCGAGCTCGCGGCACTGAACGCGAAGCTGCAATCGAGCGACGCGTCGCTCGCGTTCGCGCGGCGCCAGTTCGACGCCGCGGTGATCGAGTACAACCAAGCGGTGCGACAGTTTCCGACGCTGCTGCTGGTCGGTCTGTTCGGCTTTCGCGCCGCGGCCACGCTCTGACGCGAACGTCGAACCTGGATCCCGACGTCGCGCGACACTACGGGTTCAACGCACAGAAGGTTTCACGATGAAGTTCGTCTGGTTCACCACCGCCTTGTTGATCGCCGGCCCGGCGCTCGCGCAGGACGCGAACGCGTTGCGCGCGCGCAGCCTCGCCGCGAACTGCGCGCAATGCCACGGCACCGACGGCCGCGCGCCGCCCGGCTCGGCGATGCCCGCGCTCGCCGGCATGCCGGCCGTCTACTTGACCGAGCAGATGAAGGCGTTCAAGGCCGGCACCCGCCCCGGTACCGTGATGCCGCAGCTCGCCAAGGGCTACAGCGACGCGCAGATCGCGCAACTGGCCGCGTACTTCGCGCAACCGCTCACCGGAGGCAAGCCATGAAGCGCCGCGACCTGCTGAAATTTGCCGGGGCCACGACCGGCCTGGGCACGCTGACGGCCTTCGGGTTGGCCGGCTGCGCAATGAACGCGATCGGCACACCCGACAACGCGCGCGTGCTCGTCGTCGGCGGCGGCTACGGCGGCGCGACCGCGGCGAAGTACGTGCGCCTGCTGTCGCAATACAAGATCGACGTGGTGCTGGTCGAGCCTGAAGCCGCGTTCGTCTCGTGCCCGCTGTCGAATTTGGTGCTCGGCGGCCACCGCGCGATCACCGAGATCACCCGGCCCTACGACACGCTGGTCACCGCCCACGGCGTGCGCGTGGTGCGCGACATGGTCGCGAGCATCGACCCGGTCAAGCGGGTCGCGGTGCTCGCCTCGGGCGGCACGATCCGCTACGACAAGCTGGTGCTGTCGCCCGGTGTCGAGATGATGTTCGATCGCGTCGCCGGCCTGCAGGCCGCGAGCCAGCAGGGCCGCGTTCTGCAAGCTTGGAAGGCCGGGCCCGAGACGCTCGCGCTGCGCCGCCAACTCGAGGCGATGCCCGACGGCGGCACCTTCGCGATCGCGATTCCCGAGGCGCCGTACCGCTGCCCGCCGGGGCCGTACGAGCGTGCCTCGGTCATCGCCGGCTATTTCAAGACCGCGAAGCCGAAGTCGAAGGTACTGATCCTCGATGCGAACGAAGACGTGACGAGCAAGGGCGCGCTGTTCAAGAAGGTCTGGGCCGAGTCGTACAAGGGCATCATCGAGTACCGGCCGCAACACAAGGCGACCGCGGTCGACGCCGCCACCAACACCGTCAAGTTCGAGATCCAGGACGACGTGCGCGCCGACGTGCTCAACGTTCTGCCGCCGATGCGCGCCGGCAGGGTCGCGGTGCAGACGGGTCTGGCGACCTCGAACGCCCGCTGGTGCAACGTCAACTACCTGAACTTCGAATCGGCGAGCGCGCCGCACATCCACGTGATCGGCGACTCGATCCAGATCGCGCCGGCGATGCCCAAGAGCGGGCACATGGCGAGCAGCCACGCGAAGGTGGCGGCGGCGGCGATCGTCGCCGAACTGAACGGCTGGGAGATCGACCCGGCGCCGATGCTGACCAACACCTGCTACAGCTTCGTCGACGACAAGCGCGTCGTGCACGTGGCCAGCGTGCACGAGTACGTCGCGGCCGAGAAGACCTTCAAGACGGTGCCGGGCTCGGGCGGGTTGTCGGCCGCGCCGAACGAGTTGGAAGGCGCGTTGGCGATGAGCTGGGCACGATCGATCTGGGCCGACATGCTGGCCTGAGCGGGTGTCAGCGCATCGCCGTCCACTTCTGCGCGCTCGCGGCCGACTCGACCGTCTTTTCGATGAAGCGCACGCCGCGCGCGCCGTCTTCGATGCGCGGGTAGTCAGCATCTTCGCGCGACGCCGGCACGCCGCCATCGCGCCGCGAACGGATGTCGGCCGCGACCCCGACATACAGGTTCGCGAACGCCTCGATGAACGCTTCCGGGTGCCCGGACGGCAGACGACATGCACGCTTGGCCGCGTCGCTCAGCCACGGTGAATTGCGCGTCAGGATCATCCGCGGGCCATCGATCGGCGCGTGGATCAGGTGGTTCGGGTCTTCCTGGCGCCAGTCGAGCATGCCGCGCTCGCCGAACACGCGCAGGCGGATGTCGTTCTCGCAACCGGCCTCGATCTGCGACGCGATCAGCACGCCGCGCGCGCCGTTGGTGAAGCGCAGGAGCAGGTTGCCGTCGTCGTCGAGGCGGCGGCCGGGGACGAACGCCGTGAGGTCGGCGCACAGGCTGTCGATCTCCAGCCCGGTGACGCTGAGCATCAGGTTCTCGGCATGCGATCCGATGTCGCCGATCGCGCCGGCAATGCCGCTGCGCGCCGGATCGGTGCGCCAGTCGGCCTGCTTGTTGACCTGCCCTTGTGCCGCTCCTTCGAGCTGGGTCGCGAGCCAGCCCTGGTGGTACTCGACGATCACCTTGCGGATCGCGCCGATCGCGCCGGCCCGCACCATCTCCCGCGCCTGGCGCACCATCGGGTAGCCGGTGTAGTTGTAGGTCACGCCGAACACCGTGCCCTGTTTCGCGACGCGCGCGGCGAGGTCGTCGGCCTGCGCACTGGTGTGCACCAGCGGCTTGTCGCAGACGACGTGAAAGCCGGCGTCGACGAAGGCACGCGCGACCTCGTAGTGAACGTGGTTCGGCGTGACGATCGTGACGACGTCGACGCGCTCGTCTTTCGGCCGCTTCAGTTCGTCGGTCAGCAGCGCCTGCCAAGACCCGTGGTTGCGCGCATCGGGCAGGAACAGATCGCATCCCGAGGCCAGCGCCTTGTCGGGTGACGACGACAGCGCGCCGGCGGCGAACGCGTACTGCCCGTCGAGCGCCATGGCATGCCGGTGCACCGCGCCGATGAACGCGTCGCGGCCGCCACCGACCATCGCGTACCGCAGCTTGCGTGTCATGTCGCCTGCTTCTTCGTGTCGAACACCGCATCGAACGCGCCCTGCGCGGGCTCGAAGTCGAGCCGCTTGCAGAAGGCCGCGCTCTCGGTCGCGCCGTGCACGCGGTCCATGCGGCTGTCTTCCCACTCGACCGACAGCGGGCCGCGGTAGCCCACGTCGTTCAGCGCGACGATCAGCGACTCGAAATCAATCATGCCGCGGCCGACGCTGCGGAAATCCCAAGTGCGCCGTGCATCGCCGAACGACGTGTGCCCGCCGAACGTGCCGACCGTGCCGTCGCCCTTGCCCCACCACACGTCTTTCATGTGCGCATTGAAGATGCGCGGACCGAAGGTGCGGATGAAGCGGATGTAGTCGACGCCCTGGTAGCCGAGGTGACTCGGGTCGAAGTTGAAGCCGAAACGCTTGTGGCCGTTCACCGCGGCGATCGCACGCTCGCTGGTCGCGATGTCAAACGCGATCTCGGTCGGGTGCACTTCGAGCGCGAAGTTGATGTCGTTCTCGTCGAACACATCGAGGATCGGGCCGAAGCGCTTGCCGAAATCCGCAAAGCCCGCGTCCCAGAACGCCTGCGTGGTCGGCGGGAACGCGTAGACCGAATGCCAGATCGACGAGCCGGTGAAGCCGGTCACGGTCTTGACGCCGAACGCGGCCGCGGCGCGCGCCGTGTCTTGCAGCTCGCTTGCGGCGCGCTGGCGCACCGCCTCGGGCTCGCCGTCGCCCCACACATGCGCAGGCAGGATCGCCTCGTGGCGCGCGTCGATCAGGTCGCACACGGCCTGACCGACCAGGTGGTTGCCGATGGCGAAGCACTTCAAGTCATGCTTTGCCAGCAGCGCACGTTTGTCGATCACGTACTGCGTCGACGCGAGCGCTTCCTGCACGTTGAAGTGGTCACCCCAGCACGCGAGTTCGAGCCCGTCGTAGCCCATGCGCTTTGCGAGCGGCGCGAGTTCGGCGAGCGGCAGATCGGCCCACTGGCCGGTGAAAAGTGTGACGGGTCTTGTCATGCTTGCATGCTCCAAACGCTTTCGTTTCCGTGCACTTCGGACGCCAAGATCACCGGGTGGCCGACTCCGCACATCCCCCCCGGGCCGGGCTTCGCCCAACCGTCCTCCTTCAATTCGCTCCGTCGGCCACCCGGCGCTCCTGGCTGTGGAGTGGGGGTCGGAACAACCTGTCTTTGGAGATCAGGTCGGTGGGGTGTTCTGCGAAGCGAGGTAAAGGAGGAGACGACGGCCGAAGGCCGTTGGCGGGGGACACGAGCGCAGCAGAGCAGCCCGCCGACCTGATCCCGCACCGACCTTCGCATGCCTCAGAACGGCGAATCCGGGAAGTAGAAGTCCTTCGCCGTCTGCTTCGTGATCAGCACCGACGGAATGATCGACTTTGCCGGCAGCTTCTCGCCCTTCAGGCGCGCCTCGACCGTCATCTTGATCGCATCGTAGATGAACTTCGGCGAGTACGACACGTTGGCCTGGATGCGCGGGTCGGCGCCGTCCATCAGCGTCTTGATCATGCCCTTGGCGCCGGCGCCGCCGAACACCAGCTTGATGTCGGTGCGCTTGGCCTGGTCGATCGCCTTCAGCACGCCGACGGCCATGTCGTCGTCGGCGGCCCAGACGGCGTCGATCTGCTTGAAGCGCGTCAGGTAATCCTGCATCACCTTGAAGGCGTCGTCGCGGTTCCAGTTCGCGTACTTGGCGTCAAGCAGCTTGATGTTGGGCGAACCCTTCAGCACGGCGTTGAACGCGTCCATGCGCTCGTTGTCGAGCGTGGTCGCGATGCCGCGCATCGCGACCACGTCGCCCTTGCCGTCGAGCTGCTTGGCGATG
>JANXVK010000552.1 GCA_025351675.1 Rhizobacter sp. | reverse complement strand
CGCGCACGCCCCGCTCGCACCAAGCTCGGCCGATGGGCGCCAGGCACACCTCGCCCGCGCGCCATGCGAGCAGTGCAGCGAGCACCAGCAGGCCCTGCAAGGTGGCGGCGGCGGCGGCCGGGAAGTAGCGCTGCAGGTCGTAATCGGCGAACCACCGCGCAGCCAGCAGCGCCAGTGGCGGCGGGTTGCCTGGTCCGAGGATCAGGCCGACCTCGACGGTCGACATCGAGAACGCCAGCACGGCATAGACCGGCAATCGAAGCTGCGCGTAGACCGCCGGGAAGACGAGCTTGAACCAGGCCGTGGCAGGGCGGTACCCCAGCGTCGCGCCGATCCGGCGCAGCGCGGCGTGCGGAACCTGGCCAAGGGCGGCGGTGATCATCAGGATCAGGTACGGTACCTCCTTGAGCACCAAGCCCAACACCATCGACAGACCTTGGGGGTCACGCACCGTCACCAGGTCCACCGGAGGTCGATCCCAACCTGTCAGCGCGGGCGACGCCAGCCGCAACAGCCAGCCGCTCGGCGCGATGATGAACGCCAGGCCGATCGCCAACGCGACATGTGGCGTGGCCAGCAACGGTGACACCATCGTGCAGAGCCGGCGATAGGTCGCGTGATCGTGCATCAGCGCGCAGAACGCCGCCGCGAGTGCGAGCGAAATCGCAGTGGCGAGCAGGCCGGTCTGCACGCTGAGTTGCACTGAGGCGAATACACCGGGCTGGTCCGCCAGCGCGCGCCACGGATCGATCGACAGCTGTTCGCCGCCGATCGCCGGCAAGTAGCCGAACGCGGGCAGCAAGGTCCCCACGAGCCCCGCCGCGACGGGCAGCAAAAAGACCACGATCGTGATCCACGGCGCGAAGGCCCAGGGTCCGCCGAGACGCCGGACGGAGCGCGAATGCGCGCTCATCCCGGGGTGACCGCTGCGTCAGCGTGAATAGCGCTTCTCCCACTCGGCGGTGATGCGCGTCATCCAGCTCGGGTGCGGTTCGAGCAGCGGCGAGCCGAGCTCTTCGTTGGTCGGCAGACCCGGCATGCCGGCCTTGGGCGCGAACAGCCCGCGCTGCGCAGCGGGCACCTTCGCCAGATCGAGCACGGTCAGGTTGCCGCCCCAAGCCGGGTCTTGGGCGCGCGCTTGGGTGGCGGGTTCGAGCAGAAAGTCGGCGACAACGAGCGCGGCTTCCCTGTGCGCGGCGTTGTACGGGATCGCCACAAAACTCGTGTTGGCGATCGTGCCCTTGGCCATCACGAACACGCGCGCGCCGGGTGGCAGCAGCTGGTTCGCGATCGACACGGCCGCCTCGGCCGGGTCGAACGCCATGTGGATGTCGATCGCGCCGTCGTTCATCAACTGCCGCTCGGCCGGGCCGGTTTCCGGGAACTCGCGACCCGATCGCCACAGCGTGGGCCGAAGCTGCTCGTACCAAGCCCAGAGCGGCGCCGTCACCGGTCCGAACGTGGCATCGGTCGCCGGCTGCTGCAACACCGACGGGTCGGGCAGCAGGTCGTAGAGCGCTTGCTTCAGGAAGGTGACGCCCAGGAAGTTGCGCACGGTCGGATGCGTGACGCGCCCGGGATGCTGGCGCGCGAACGCCAGCATCGCAGGCGCCGATGTCGGCATGTCGGCGAGCTTGTGGCGTGCGCTGTCGTAGATGTAGACGAACTGGGCCAGTCGCCATGGCGCCGCCATGCCATCGATCGGCACGGTGAAGTCGATCAGGTTGGAGCGCTTGTGTTCGGTGTCGACGTAGCGATAGTTGGGCAGCGACTGCGTGATGGGGCCGTAGAGCAGCCCCTGTGCCTTCATCGCCAGAAAGTTCGGGCCGTTGATCCAGATCAGGTCGACGCTGCCATTTGCGTTGCGGCCCGCGCTCTTCTCGGCGACCACGCGCGTGACCGCTTCCGCGGTGTCCTTGAGTTTGACCTGCCGGACCGTGATGCCATGGCGGCGTTTCACTTCCTCGCCCGCCCAGGCGATGAAGGCGTTGGTACGCTCGTCCCCACCCCAGGCGTTCCAGTAGACAGTCTGCCCCTTGGCGCGCGCGAGGATGTCCGGCCACGGTCGGCTTTCCGGCTCGGCGTGCAGGGACGCTGCTGAAGCGAGCGCGGCGGCGAGAAGTGCGGTGCGAGCGAAACGGGCAATCATGGTTTGGCGAATTCCTGGGTCATGCGCCACGCAGCGCGTTGCTGTTGGAGGTGCCGAACACTTGACACCGGGGCGTCACCATCTGAGCAGCCGCGGGCCCAGCGCGGCCCCGACACCGGCAGCCATCGCGATGCCCGCCACATACCAGATGGCCATGAACGGCAATGCCGTCTCCGGGCAATGAAACGCATAGATGGCCGCTCCAGCGGCACCGCTCAGCACGCCCGCACATGCGCCGGCCGGCACGAGTCGCGTGGGCGCGAGCCGGCGCAACGCGAGGAAGGCCGCCACGAAGACCGGCGCCGAGATCATCAAGACACTCAAGGTGCAGATCCGCCAGCTCTGACCCCACACCATCGCCGCGCGTTCCGATGGTGGTGCACCGGCATACGACGCGATCGCCATCAACCACAACAACACAATCGGCGCGGCGATGGTCCAGTGGACGGTCCGCGCGCTCACGCCCGGACGTGCGAGCCGGGTCAAGGTCGCGAATCCGGCGCAGGCCACCGCGGCTGGAAACAGCACCTTCATCCAAAACATCGGCATACCGATGGCTTGCGCCAAGTCGGGTCGGGTACCCATCGTCGTCAGCATCGCCAGGATTGCCAGCGGAACGCCTACCGCCATCGCAATGGCGATCTGTCTCGACGCCGCGCCGCGCGGCACCGCCGCGGTGTCGGCAGCCAGCAACGAAATCAGGTCGTCGGTTTTCATGAAGGGTTCCCGACGCGCTTGCCGAGCGCCTTCAGACCGCGATGGATACCGATCTTGACGGCGGATTCCGACATGCCCAGAAGCGCCGCTGCCTCCGTCACCGACAAGCCCTTGAGCTTCACCTGCTCGATCGGCAGTCGCTGCCGATCCGGCAAGGTACCGAGTAATCCGGTCAAGTCGCGGCGTGCGTCGCTGGCATCGATGCTCGATTCGGCAAAGACCGCCAAGTCATCGTCGAGCGGATCGTGCAGGGCCTCGCGCCCCGACTTCGATCGCAGCAGGTCGATCAGCTTGTAGCGGGCGATCGCGTGCACCCAAGCCGTCAGCGGCTGGTCGCTCTGGTAGGTGTGGCGTTTGTTGTGCATCGCGAGCAGGCATTCCTGAACAAGGTCTTCAACTTCATCGGGCCAGCCGAACAGGCGCCTGCGCAGGAAACCGCGCAAGTGCGCGCTGAGCTTTTGCAGGAAAGCCAAGTACGCGGCATGTTCTCCGTCCAGTCCGCGAAGGAACAAGCTGCGGAGCTCTGCCTCGATGTCGCCCGGGTGGGACGAAGTTGCTTCTGTAGTTCGCGTCATCGGGCAGGTCGGTTACAGCCGACCAAAAATATTTGCCGAATTGTGCGGTGTGCTGTAACCCGCGGGCCGCGGCTTGCGAAATACCTTCGACCGCGCCGCTCGGCAGGTTCTTCCCTCAATCACAGGAGTCAGCTCATCATGAACCGTTCCATTGCAATCACCGCCTTCACACTCACCGCCCTCGCTGCAGGCGCCGCCATGGCGCAGGACACCAAGCCGATGGCCGACAAGATGGCGACCATGGAAAAATGCTACGGCGTCACCATGGCCGGCAAGAACGACTGCAAGGCGGGCGCGGGCACGACGTGTGCCGGCACCTCCAAGGTCGACTATCAGGGCAACGCGTTCAAGGCCGTGCCCGCCGGCACCTGCGTGACGATCAAGACGCCGAAGGGCACGGGTTCGATGACGGAAATGAAGTCCTGATTCGACGCGTACGGCAAT
>JANXVK010000387.1 GCA_025351675.1 Rhizobacter sp. | reverse complement strand
CGTCGGGCCGTTCGCGCCTTCCAGAATCAGCTTGGCCTTGATGCGGTTCGCGCGCACCGCGGTGATTTGCGATTCGAGCGCCGCCGGGATCAGGATGTCGCAGTCCACGTCCCAGAACGATTCGTTGTCGATGCGCTCGGCGCCGGTGTAGTTGCCGATGCCGCCGTCGCGCTTGAGCACCTCCATCGTGTCGGCGATGTCGAAACCGTTCGGGTTCACGAGCGTGCCGGTGTGGTCTTGCACCGCGACCAGCTTTGCGCCAGCCTGCACGAAGAGTTCGGCGGCCGAACCACCGACGTTGCCCATGCCCTGCACCGCGATGCGCGCGCCTTCGAGATTCAGCCCGATGCGCCGCGCCGCTTCACGGCCGGTCACGAACACGCCGCGGCCGGTGGCCTTCACGCGACCGAGCGAGCCGCCCAGGTGCAGCGGCTTGCCGGTGACGACGCCGGTCGCGGTGGTGCCGGTGTTCATCGAATACGTGTCCATCATCCAGGCCATGATCTGGCCGTTGGTGTTCACGTCGGGCGCCGGGATGTCGCGCTGCGGGCCGATGATGATGCCGATCTCGCTGGTGTAGCGGCGCGTCATGCGCTCGAGCTCCTTCATCGAGAGCAGCTTCGGATCGACGCGGATGCCGCCCTTCGCGCCGCCGTAGGGCAGGTTGACCGCGGCGCACTTCACCGTCATCCACGCGCTCAGCGCCATCACTTCTTCGAGCGTCACGTCGGGGTGGTAGCGCACGCCGCCCTTGCCGGGGCCGCGCGAAAGGTTGTGCTGAACGCGGTAGCCCTCGAAGTGAGCGACCTCGCCGTTGTCGAGCTCGATCGGCACGTCGACGATCAGGATGCGCTTCGGGTGTTTCAGGGTCTCGGACCAGCGCGCCAGGTTGCCGAGGTAGGGCAGCACGCGGTCGACCTGGGAGAGGTAGGTGTCCCAGGCGGTGTCGCCCTTCTGGCTGACGTAGGAGAGGTAGCTCATGGTCGTCTCGATGAAGTTGTGTTTTCATGCGCGGCGCAGCGCACTCGTGGCGCGCCAGCGTGCATGGGGCGAGACTGTAGACCTGCCGGCGCCGAAAACAGGCTTCGACCTCATGCGGGCTTTGCATGAGGTCACCGTGAACGCCGCATCGTGGCGCAGGCCCCTCGGTTGCCGAGTCAGTTGCCGAATTCGTCGCCGAGTTCGCGCGCGCGCTGCTGCGCCGCCTTCAGCGCGGTGATGAACGCCGCCTTGACGCCGCTCGCTTCGAGCGCGGTCAGCGCCGCGTGGGTCGTGCCGCCCTTGGACGTGACGCGCTCGCGCAGCACCGCGGGTGCTTCGTCGGACGCCTGCGCGAGCGAAGTCGCACCGGCGAAGGTCGCGAGCGCGAGCGCCTTGCCCTGCGCTTCGCTCAGACCCATCTCGCGCGCGGCCTGGATCATCGCCTCGACGAAGTAGAAAACGTAGGCGGGGCCGGAGCCCGAAAGCGCGGTGACGGCATCCAGATCTTCTTCACGCGCGACCCACAACGTGCGGCCGGTCGGCGCGAGCACGGCCTCGACTTCGGCGCGGTCGGCCGCGGTCACCGCGTCGCGCGCGAACAGCCCGGCGATGCCCTCGCCGATCAGCGCTGGCGTGTTCGGCATCGAGCGCACGACGCGCGCCGCACCAGTCGCCTTCGCGATCGCATCGCTGCGGATGCCGGCCATCACGCTGAGCTGCAGAGCGCAGCCGACATGCGCCGCGCATGGCGCTGCGGCGGCCTGGAAGAACTGCGGCTTGACGGCCCAGACGACGGTCGCGGCCTCGCTCAACGCAGCATCTGCGGCGGCGAACGTGCGCACGCCGAAATCGGCCTGCAGCTTGGTGCGCTGCGCTTCGCCCGGGTCGACGACGAGGATCGATGTGGCGGCGCGGCCGCTCCTGATCAGGCCGCCAATGATGGCGGCGGCCATGTTGCCGCCGCCGATGAAGGCGAGTGTGTTCTTCATGGTTTGGCCGCCGGCGCGGCGCGCAGCGCGGCCAGTGTGTCGGTGACGGGATAGTCGCGAGCGATGCGTGCCGAACGCGTCTGCAGCGCCTCGAGCTGGGCCCGCGCCTCGGCGTTGCGATCGACTGCCGCGAGCGAGAGCGCCAACGGCCATCGCGCGCGTTCCCCGCCACCGGCGAGCGCGCGTTCGAGCTGGGACACAGCCTTGGTCGGACGGCCGCGGTTGGTGCGGTAGACGCCGTATTCGTACAGCGCCTCGACGTTGTCGGGCACCATGCCGAGCAGCTTGACGAAGCGCTCGTCGGCGAGCTCGGCGGCCGCCGGCGCGCCGAGGTTGTCGGCCAGGCTCAGTGCGATCGCGGCGCGTAGCAGGAAGCGCGGCGTGGCCGCGTCGTACTTCGTCAGCTCGGCCATCTGCACGCCGAGCGCCAGAGCGTCGCGGCGCGCGCGCTTCTGTTCGTCGGGCGTGTTGAAACGCGTTGGCCGGTTGCCGGCGTGCAGGCGGATCGTCGGGACGCAGGCGTCGAGCCGCTCCATGTCGGCGATCGTCGGCTGCACCCGCTTGTCGGCGCAGGTGACGAAGAACGAGCCGACGCGCGGGTCGGCATACGCGGGCAGCGGCAGCGGCGCGGCCGGTGCCGCGCCGGGCAGTTCGATCGCATGCGCGTGCGTAGCCGAGACCACCGCGGCGAGCAGCACGGCTTTCAGCGCCTTGCGAAACGGGGTGGCGAACATGTTCATGCGGGCAAGTTTACGCACCGGCCGAAACGTGCCCGTCAACGCCGCAGACAGGTACCGCGCGCCCCGGCCCACCTGAACGCCGGTCGCAGCCGCCGCGGCGCCGGTTCAGTCGGCGCGGCTCGCGACCACTGCGCCGTCGGCCGGTGGATGCGCGGGAAACGGCGCCATCGCCTCGAACACGCCGTCGCGGCGCACCAGCGCATGGAACAGCGCGGCCGCGAGGTGCAGCAGGATCAGCGCAAAGAAGCAGAACGCCAGCAGCTTGTGCGCGTTCCACAGTGAGCTGTGCAGGGCGGGATTCGGCGGCACGATGGCGGGCAGGTGGATGCCGGCCACGACCACCGGGTAGTCCGCTGCCGCGAGCATGGCCCAGCCGATCAGCGGCATCGCGATCATGAGCGCGTAGAAAACGATGTGCGAGAGCCGGGCTGCCAGCTTCATCGGCCCGGGCATGTCCCGCGGCAGCGGCGGCGCACCGAACCGCCAGCGGACGACGAGCCGCAGCAGCGCGAGCACCAAGATCGCGATGCCCAGCGGCTTGTGCAGCGAGACCAGCGTCAGGTACTCGGCCGTGACGGTCGAGACCATGCCGACGCCGATGAACAGCATCAAAAGGATGCAGATCGCCATGACCCAGTGCAGCGCACGCTGCAGCGTCGTGAATTGCTGTCGGATCGGACTCACGGTTTGGCTCCCGGGGCGGTGTGGGATGAGGTGCGCGGATAGTCTTTCTCTTCCGCAGTCCGGCGATTGAAGGAGACCGAGTAAGCAGCCGAGCGTGCGGCCGGGAACGGGTCGTCGGAGGTGCGCATGCCGTCGGGCAGAACGGTCGGGTCGAAGTTGATGTCGCGGCACGGGCCGTCGGCCTCGGGCTCGATCTTCGTCACCGACAGCGTGCCGACCTCGACGGTGCGGCGGTCTTGCGGCCATGCCTTGCTGGGGTCGGCGGTCGGGTCGCCCGGGTTGGCGAGTTCGACCGTCATGGCCCAGCGCTGCGCGGATTTGGCAACGCGCTCGATGATGTCCCTGGCGAGAAAATCGGGGTCGCGCTGCTTGAGTTCGTCAGCCGATACGGACACCGGCGTCGCGGCCGGTTTGAAGGA
>JANXVK010000522.1 GCA_025351675.1 Rhizobacter sp. | reverse complement strand
CCGACGTGCCGCCGGTGCCGCGCTTGAAGCCGATGATGCGTTCGACCGTCGTCACGTGTCGAAAGCGCCAGAGCCGGAATGCGTCTTCGAGATCGGTGAGTTCTTCGCCGAGCTGGTAAAGATCCCAGTGCGCCTTCGGGTCGCGGTAGGCGACCAGCCAGGCTTGCTCGACCGCATCGTTCGATTCGTAGGGTTGGGTCCAGTCGCGCTCGGTGTGCGACGCCGGCACGTTGAGCCCGCGGCGCGCCAGCAGGCGCAGGACCTCGTCATACAGCGACGGCGCGCGCCACGCCGCCTCGACGCGCGCGAGCAGGTCTGGCCGGTGCGCGTGGGGCTTCAGCATTGCGGCGTTCTTGTTGCCGAGCATGAACTCGATGCAGCGGTACTGCGCGCTCTGGAAGCCGCTGCTTTGGCTCAGATACGGGCGGATCGCGGAGTATTCGGGCGGCGTCATCGTCGCGAGCACGTCCCAGGCGTGCACGAGCTGCTCCATGATCTTGCTGACGCGCGCGAGCATCTTGAACGCACTGCCGAGGTCGTCGGCCGCGACGCATCGGACCGCCGCACTCAGCTCGTGCAGCAGCAGCTTCATCCACAGCTCGCTGGTCTGGTGCTGCACGATGAACAACATCTCGTCGTGCGAGGGCGAGAGCGGATGCTGCGCGTTCAGAATCTCGTCGAGGTGAAGGTAGTCGCCGTAGCTCATGTCCTTCGAGAAGTCGAGCTGGGCGCCTTCGATGGCGACGATCTTCTCGGGCGAAGGATTGGTCATCAGGTTACCGCCGCGCGTTGGTTGAAACGGGCTTCGCGCCACTCGCCGCTGGTGAGCACGGCGTGAAGATGTTCGACGGCATCGAACACGTCGACGAAGCGCGTGTACAGCGGCGTGAAGCCGAAGCGCAGCAGATCTGGCGCGCGGAAGTCGCCGATCACGCCACGTTCGATCAGCGCCTGCATGACGGGAAAGCCGCCAGTTTCATGCGCGAAGCTCGCTTGGCTGCCGCGATGCGCCGCTTCGCGTGGCGTGACGAGCGTGAGCTCGTGGCCCGCGCAGCGCGCTTCGACAAGCGCGATGAACAGGTCGGTCAGCGCGAGCGACTTGCGCCGCAGCGCGGGCAGGCCACCGAGGCGCTCCGCATGCGCGAACACATCGAGCCCGCACCCGAGCGCCGCCATCGACAGCAGCGCCGGCGTGCCGCACACGAAGCGCTGGATGCCGAGCGCCGGCCGGTAGTCGGTCGTGAACTCGAACGGCGCCGCGTGGCCGAGCCAGCCCGAGAGCGGCTGGCGCAGCTGTTCGCGGTCCATGCGTGCGGTATGAAGCGGGTGCACCCACACGAAGGCGGGCGCGCCCGGGCCACCGTTCAGGTACTTGTAGCCGCAGCCGACCGCGAAATCGGCGTCGGCGCCGATCAGGTCGACCGGCACCGCACCGGCCGAGTGCGCCAAGTCCCAAACTACCAGCGCGCCGGCCGTGTGCGCGTCGCGCGTCACCTGCGCCATGTCGAACATGCGGCCGGTGCGGTAGTTGACGTGCGTCAGCATCAGCACCGCGAGTTCGCTGTTCAGGTGCGCGGGCAGCTCGTCGGCATCGATCAGCACCAGCGTCAGGTCGTGCTCGCGCGCGAGCGTTTCGGCGATGTACAGGTCGGTCGGGAAGTTGCTGCGTTCCGAGACGATCACGCGCCGCGCCGGCGCATCGAGCTTTTGGAGCGCGATCGCCGTGCTGAGCGCCTTGTAAAGATTCACCGAGGTCGAGTCGCCGACGATCAGTTCGTTCTCGCCCGCGCCGACCAGCGTCGCGATCTGGTTGCCGGTGCGCTGCGACAGATTGATCCAGCCGGCGGTGTTCCAGCTGCGGATCAGGCCGACGCCCCATTCGTTCGTCACGACCTCGGCGACACGCGCGGCGGTCGCCTTCGGCAATGCGCCGAGCGAGTTGCCGTCGAGGTAGATCACGCCGGGTGGCAGATCGAATTCATCGCGCAGCGAGCGCAGCGGGTCGGTCGCGTCGAGCGCGAGGCAGTCTTGGCGTGTTGTCATCACAGTTCTCTCAGGATGGCTCGGACTGGCGACGCATCCGCCAGCATCAGTTTCAGGGGCAGGGCGATGAGTTCGTAGTCGCCGGCCGGCACGTCGTCGAGCAACAGGTTCTC
>JANXVK010000384.1 GCA_025351675.1 Rhizobacter sp. | reverse complement strand
CCTGGAACGCCTGGTTCGCCTTGAGTTGCGGGTACTGCTCGGCGACGACCATCAGCCGGCTCAGTGCGCCGGTCAGTTCGCCTTGCGCGGCCTGGAATTTCTGGAACGCGGCCGGGTCGTTGACGAGCTCCGGCGTGGCCTGGATGCTGGTGGCCTTCGAGCGCGCCTCGATCACCTTCGTCAGGGTGTCCTGCTCGAAGCTGGCCTCGCCTTTGACAGTGGCGACGATGTTCGGGATCAGGTCGGCGCGGCGCTGGTACTGGTTCAGCACTTCGGACCACGCGGCCTTGCTCTGCTCGTCGAGCGTCTGGAAGTTGTTGTAGCCGCATCCCGAGAGGCTGAGCATCGCGAGCGCGGCAAAGCCGGCGGCCAGCGTGCGACCGAGCGAGAAGGATGAGAAGGACAAGAGCGGCGAGAGAGCACGAGACATGTTTTGTTCCTCCGGAGGATGGCGCATCAATGCTACCGCACGGCAACGACGCCCGGCGGCGCCCCGGCGCATTCAATAGAGTCGGTGCCGATCGCGTGGTTGAAGTCTGCGCATGACCCCTCTGAACCACGCATTGCGCGCCGGCCGATCTTCGCCTGCGGCCGCGGCCGCCGCGCCGACCTTGCTGGTGGTTGGAGGTGGTGGCGCGCTCGGCTCGGCGGTGCTCGAATCGCTGCTCGCGGGCCGCCGTTTCGCGCACGTGAGGGTGCTCGCGACGCGCGCGCTGACCACCGCGATGCAGGGGCTGGAGCCGGTCGTGGCCGAGGGTTTCGACGACGCCACGGCAGCGCCAGCGGGCACGCCGATCGCCGACATCGCCGTGATCGTGTTCGACCGCGAGCGCCACGCCAACGGTCGAGAGCTTGCGTTCGTGCGCGGTCTGAGGCGGCTGATCGTCGTGCCGCCGCACTCGCCGGCGGCGTTGCCCGAAGCGCTGAAGCTCGGCCTCGCGAACCTCGACGAGCAGGCCGCCGCGGCGCTCGGCTTCGAGCACCTGGTGTTCGTGCGCTCGGCGCGCAAGCCCGGCCCCTTGCGCGCCGAACAGTGGCTGCAGCGCCTTGCCGACGGCGTGCTGGCGCAGATGCAAATGATGGTCGCGACCTCGAACCAGCCGGTGCGCGCAGCGAAGGCCCCGCAGTTCGTCGGCGAACTGGCAGCGCAACTGGACTCGAGCGAGCCCGGCATGCGCGTCGCGCCGCCCCAGCTGGCCTGGCAGGCTGCGCAGATGCGCGACGCGGCGGGGCTGGTGCAGGCCTGGCTCGCACGGCGCGAGCTGCCCGAGGTCACCGCGCCGCGCCGGCGGATGTGATCAGCGCGGCCCCACGCTGGTCGGGTGGTCACGCTGGCCGAATGCCGCTCGGTCGCGAACCACGCGGCGTGGATGAAGGGTGAGCGGGCCGCGCCCGACGGCTGCGTACCACCGATGCACGCCGGGATTCGGGCGGGGCGGCGCGGCCACCACCTCGCGTGTTGGGGCGCGCCCGACGGCCCGTGCCACGCCGATCTGTTGTCGAAGATGGCGGACAGCCGATGAGCGCGCCGGCGTGCTTGAAGCGATCCTGCTCCGGTCAGCGCTCCCTGTTCAAGGACCGCCCGCTTGATCCGGCGGATCGGCGACGCGGTGCGCTGCGTGCCGGCTTGAGCCGCAGCCGAACCGCGAACCGCCGCGGCGTCACTCCGTCGGCAGAAAGCCTTCGATCGACAGGTAGCGTTCGCCGGTGTCGTAGTTGAAGCCGAGCACCGTGGCGCCCGCCGGCAAGCTGGCGAGCTTCTGGCCGATCGCCGCGAGTGTCGCGCCCGACGAGATGCCGACCAGCATGCCTTCTTCGCGCGCCGCGCGCCGCGCCATCTCGCGCGCGGCTTCGGCCTCGACCAGGATCACGCCGTCGAGCAGGTCGACCTGGAGGTTTTTCGGGATGAAGCCGGCGCCGATGCCCTGAATCGGGTGCGGGCTCGGCTTGCCGCCGCTGATGACAGGCGATGCGCTCGGCTCGACCGCGAACACCTGCAGCTTGGGCCACATCGCCTTCAGCGCCTGCGCGCAGCCGGTGAGGTGCCCGCCGGTGCCGACGCCGGTGATCAGCGCGTCGATGCCGCTCGGGAAGTCGGCGGCGATCTCTTGCGCTGTGGTGCGCGCGTGCACCTCGATGTTCGCGGGGTTCTCGAACTGCTGAGGCATCCAGCCGCCTTGTGTGGCCGCGAGCAGCTCGGTGGCGCGCGCGATCGAGCCGTTCATGCCTTTTTCGCGCGGCGTGAGCTCGAACTTCGCGCCGTAGGCCAGCATCAGGCGGCGCCGCTCGATGCTCATGCTGTCGGGCATCACGAGGATCAGCTTGTAGCCCTTCACCGCCGTGACCATCGCGAGGCCGACGCCGGTATTGCCCGAGGTCGGCTCGATGATCGTGCCGCCGGGCTTGAGCGCGCCCGAGGCTTCGGCGGCCTCGACCATCGCCAGCGCGATCCGGTCCTTGATCGAGCCGCCGGGGTTCGAGCGCTCGCTCTTGATGTAGACGCTGTGCGTGTTGCCGAACAGCCGGTTGATGCGGATGTGCGGCGTGTTGCCGATCGTGCTCAGGATGTCGTTGGCCA